>JBGQJJ010000115.1:0-7108 GCA_041498955.1 Terriglobia bacterium | reverse complement strand
GGCCGCAAGCGCCAACGCCTTTTCGCGGCTGCGATTGAAGACCGATACGCTCTGCCCCGCGCGCAGCAAATTGCGCGCCATGCCCATGCCCATTCTGCCAAGTCCGATGAAAGCAATTTTCATAGCCGCCAGCATAGCGATTCCATCTGTCGGAACCAAGCAGTTTTCATCGGTGGTGAATGGCGGATTCAAGTGGCGCAGGCTTCAGCCTGCGGGGGTTCGTTGCTGCAAGGACAAAAACCCACAGGCTGAAGCCTGTGCCACTTACGGCTATAAATCAGTTTTCAGGAATGGTTCGGTTCAGGGAAGAATGATATCTAGGCTGACGACCCGACCAGGGCGGGCGAATTTTCGTGAACGGCGATGTTCAGGTACACGGCGCCTTTGGGCAACTCAAACCGGAGCAAAACCGTCTCGCTGTCCAGCGTTCCCCGCGGTCCCACGTCGATCAAGAAAAGCTCCGGCGGATGTACTCTGAATTTGAACCCGCGGTCATTCAATTGCGTCACGGAGTTGCCGATCACCATGTTGGTGAGTTCACAGACGATCTCGCGCGTGGTTTCATCCGTGGGGTTTCCGGCGATATCGGAAAGATCGGAAGCAGCCTGGCTGGCGGCAGCCGCGTCCATATCGAGAATGATGCGTCCCTCGATATCTCCACTGAGTACGACAAGGGCCGCGACTCCGGTCCGCTGGTAGCTCCCCTCTTCCATGGTCACATCCGCGATTCGCGCGGAGCAGCGCATGGTTTCGGAGATGACGGCGTCCAAGGAATTGATGAACGGCTGGATGAGCTCCATATTCATGACTGTGCCTCTGAAGTGGTGGCATGCGCCGGCTCGGAATTTTCGCTCAACACGTAACGGATGATTTCGTAAAACGCTTCCGGCTTCACGGGTTTCTGCACGAAGTGCCGGGCGCCCTTCTGCAAGGCGGAAAGAATGTTGTCCTGGTATCCCACGGAGGAAACCATGACGATGCACGCTTCCGGGTGATCGCGGACGATATGCTCCACGGCCTCGATGCCCTCCATTTTCGGCATGGTGATGTCCATCAGCACAATGTCCGGGCGGGTGTCGTTGTACTTGGCGATGGCCGCGATGCCGTCGCCCGCTTCGCCGGCGATTTCTCCCCCGAAGGCTTCCACCATTTTGCAAATGTTCTTGCGGGCGAAGATGGAGTCGTCGACCACAAGAAAGCGGATCTTCGGCTGGTCTCCCGAGGTTAGAGGTTTAAACTCCATGATGACTTTCTCCTCTCAAAATCTGTCTCATCGGCGTTCCCCGCGGATTGTTTCGAGCTCCGTTGCAGGAGCACGCGGGCTGGAACCGTCGTCCTGGCATAAGATCTGTAACACACTGGGAAGATTCTCAAGCGACACGACGCGAGAGGCATATCCGGCTTCGATTGCCGCCCGCGGCATGCTGTCCACGACGCAGGATTCCGTGCTCTGCGCGATGGTCAAGCCGCCCGCCGCTTGCACGGCCTGCATGGCGTCGGCGCCATCGTCGCCCATCCCCGTCATGAGGACTGCGGCGCTTTCCTTGCCGAGTTCTTTTGCGACGGAGCGAAACAGTACGTCCACCGAGGGCCGATGGCCGTTCACCGGCGCCTGATCCACAAGCGCGAGCACGTCTCCCTGCGGCGTGCGCCGAACTTTCAAATGGCGGTTGCCCGGGCAAATAAACGCCCGGCCCGGCCGGAGAAGATCTCCCGACAGAGCCTCCGACACGTGAATCGAAGAACAATCGTTCAACCGCCGCGCGAACATCCCGGTAAATCCTTCGGGCATGTGTTGAACGATGACCAGACATCCGGCGAAATCCGCCGGAAGCTGCGAACAAAGGTAATGCAGGGCATTCGGTCCGCCGGTGGAGATACCGATGGCGATCGTGCGCGTGGGCCGGTTCTCGGTGAGTTGCGGCTTCTGCGCATGCGAAATATTGGCTGCCAGATGGAAGGTCAGCTTGGGCGGGCCTGAGATTGCCGCCACTTTGATTTTTACGGCCAACTCCTTGGCAATTTGCTCCAGCCCGCCTTTTGGAGAGTCCGTGGGCTTGGCGATAAAATCGAAAGCGCCCTGGCTGAGCGCATTCAACGCGGAATAAGCGCCCTTGGAAGTGTGACTGCTGACCACGATGACGGGAATGGAGTATTGACGGACGATCTCGCGGAGCATATCGAGCCCGTCCATCCTCGGCATTTCCAAATCGAGCGTCACGACATCGGGGCGCAACTCTTCGATTTTCTTGAGGCCGAGCAGACCGTCCATGGCGGTCCCCACCACCTCGATGGACGGGTCGCCCTGCAATAATTGTGGGATCAATTTCCGCATCAACGCGGAATCATCCACTACCAGCACGCGAACTGGGCTCCTCTTCATACGGCTACCTCGAGGAGTCGCTTCTGTGTCAAGTGGGAGACCACGGCGGGAACGTTTAAAATCAGGACCACGGTTCCGTCCCCCAGAATGGATGCGCCACTCACCAGTTCCGAGGCGACCAGACGGTCCTCGAACGCCTTGATGACGAGTTCTTCCTCACCGACGAGGCTGTCGACAATCAATCCGAACCGGTGGCTGCCTGCTCCGATCGTCACCACGAAGTGCCGCGTCTTTTGCGAAGTCGATGCGCAGGCAATCAGCTGATCCAGCCGCACGACGCTCAACACCTGTTCACGCAAGCGAATCACCTCGTGCCCGTCGATCTTGTGAATTTCACTATCATTCGTTCGCGCAATTTCAATCACGGAGTCGAGAGGCACGGCGTAGTGCTGTTTCTCCACGCGGAACATCAGCGCCTGAATGCTCGCCAGGGTCAGCGGCGCGATGAGTTGAAAGGTCGTCCCACGCCCGGGCTCGCTTTCCACGGCGACTCTCCCCTTCAACCTTTCCATGACGGTCTTGACGACATCCATGCCCACGCCGCGCCCCGAGATTTCAGTGACTTCCTCAGCCGTGGTCAGTCCAGGATGGAAGATCAGCTTGAGGATTTCATCGTGGGACATCGATTTGATTTCTTCCTGGGACACGATTCCGGCTTCCAGGGCCTTCCGCATCAGCTTTTCGTGATTGATTCCGCGGCCGTCGTCTGAAACTTCGATCACCACCTGATTTCCCTGATGGTAGGCGTCCAAACGGATCGTCCCGCGAGCGGACTTTCCACGCGTCAGCCGCTCTTCCGGCGTTTCGATCCCGTGGTCGGCGGCATTGCGAATCAGGTGAGCCATCGGTTCGGCGAGGGCGTCGAGCACGCTTTTATCCAAGTCCGTGTTCTGCCCCGCCATTTCGACGGCGATTTCTTTTTTGCGGGCTTTCGCCACGTCGCGGACGATGCGCGGCAAACGGCGGAAGAGTTGCTCGACCGGCACCATTCGGATCTTCATGACCGATTTTTGAAGTTCGCCGAGGACGCGCGACTGAAACGCCAGCACGTCGCCCAGGCGGTTGCGCAATGCATCCTTGGGAAACCTTTGGTCGAACTCAGCCATCGCCCGGTGCAGCATGGATTTCCCGATAATCAATTCGCCGATCAGATTCATGACCGTGTCAATGCGCCCCGTCTCGACGCGAAGCCAGGCTTCGGTCGAACCGAGCATCCCTCCCGTCACGCTGGGAGATCCCGGCGTTCCCTCGGCGGGCGATTCGTTGGTGCCATTTTCGGAGGTGAGCGCGGCCATGGAATCCGCGGCCGTCTCGGCCTCCAGAAGAACTTGCAGGGCGTCGCGAGGTTCCTCTTCCGTGAGCTTCAATGGCTCAATGGAAATGTTCGAGACGATGCTGGGGACCTGGCACCGCGCCCGAATCCACTCGACGGGATGCGAACTCGAAAGGGCGGCATGAACCGCCGGCAGAGTTTGCAGCGGAATACCGCTGGCAGGGAACAGCGCCACGACAGTGCCGCATTTTTCCAGCGCCGCGCGAACGAGTTGTAGCGCCGCCGCGGGCATCTGGAGCGCGGGGTCGATGCCCAGCGCCAGGTGATAGACGGGCATTTTGTCGCGCAAAGCTTCCAATATTTTCTGCCGATCTTTGCTGGTCCACTCATGCCGGGACTGCGATGGCTGAATGCCGGACGCGGATTTGGGACTTTCGGCGAGCGAGCGAATGTGCGCCCGAAGTTCGGTGATGTCGGGAGGCTGCAGGTTGCCGCGATGGGCGCCGAGCATGGCGTGAAAACTGTCCGCGGCGGAAAGGACGATCTCGGCCACCACTTCGCCCCGCTCGCTCACGAGCGTCGGCGTCAACAAATCTTCGATATCGTGCGCGAGTTCGCTGAGCTGACGGAATCCGCAGGCGGCGGCGTCGCCCTTGAGCGTGTGCATCGCCCGCCGGACGCGAGCCAGTGCGCCGGAGTCCGCCGGGTCGGTTTCCAGAAGGATTCCCGCCTCGTTCAGCTCCTGCAGTTGGTCCTGCGCGCTCTCAAAGAAGAGTTCGCGAAGTTCCGCCGCGCGTTCATCGGAAAAAAAGTTCACTCGCTGGCCTCGATCCGCTGGTACGCGGTGGCGTTATTCAAATGGATCATCCGGAACTTCGAGCTCAAGCCAAACAGGCTTTCCGCGTGCCCCACAAAGAGGTATCCCTCTGGATTCATGCAGTGATAGAACTTTTCGATCAGGCGCTTCTGTTCGGGCTCGTCGAAATAAATCATCACGTTCCGGCAGAAAATAATGTCGTTGCGCCGCGGCAGGAAGTCCGTCTTCAAGTTGTGAAAATCAAATTGAATGAGGCTCTTCAGCGCCGGCTTGACGGAATATTTGTCCGCGAGCTTATCGAAGTAGCGCAGGCGCGAGGTGTAGTCCACGGTTTCCAGTTGCGAATCGCTGTACACGCCTTGCTGGGCCGTCAGGAGGCCGGAGTAGCTCATGTCGCTGGCGAGAACCTCCACTTTCCAGGGCGGCGGAACGATTGGCTTTGGGGACGGCATCTCGAAGGCCAACGGATTTCGCAGATAGTAGTAGGCCAGGGCATCGCAGATCAGCATGGCAAGGGAGTAAGGCTCTTGCCCGGTCGAGCAGCCCGCGCTCCAGACGCGCAAACTCCAATCGCGATTCGCCTGTTTCCGGGTCAGGATCTGCTCGAGAATTGTCTTCTGGAAAAGTTCAAGCTGGGGTTTGGCTCGAAAGAAGCTGGTTTCGTTGACGGTCAGGTTTTCCAGCAGTGCCGTCAGTTCCGCTTTGCCTTCCCGGCTGGTCAGGAGGCGATAGTAACTGTAGAAGGAATCCGACTGGCAGACTTTCAGCCGCCTCTGCACGCGGTCGCGCAGAAAGTGGATGCGGCGCTCGTCAAAAAACATGCCGCATTCCTGATAGACCAACGTTTGCAGAAGTTTGATCTCTGCATCGGTCGGGGAAATGGGCGCGAGTATGGTTGGTGTGGACATGATTCTCCGGCGCTCGGAATGCCAATCTCTTGTTAACGAAGGCGGGACGGTCCTGCGCTCATTGAAGCGCCGGCGAGTTCCGCGACTTCGTTCAATCGCTGCAATTCCACGCGCTGCAGAATCCGGCTCAGGTCGAGAAGGATAATCAGACGGTCCTGCAGCTTGCCGACCCCCGTGACGTAGTTCATGTCTTCATTGGGGAAAACATTTTGCGGAGCCTCGATTTCGGACGGCGAGAGCCTCAGCACCTCGGAAGCGGAATTCACCAGGAGTCCCACCAGCCGCTCTTCCATTTCGACGACAACGATCCGGCTCTTCGAGTTGCGTTCGATGGCGGCTTCGCCGAAACGCTTGCTGAGGTCCACAACCGCGATAATCTTGCCCCGCAGATTGATGACCCCTTCGATGTGATCGGGAGCGTTCGGAACCGGCGTAATTTCGGGGACGCGGACAATTTCCCGGACCAGGGAAATGGGCAGCCCCAGGGTCTCGCGGCCGATCCGCAGACCGACAATCTGCAATTGCTTGTCTGATGGTCTGCTCAAAGTTCAGACCCGCGCCAGTTCGGTTTCCAATTCAGCCGAATTGGAATTTTCCTCGTGGGAGGACCGCTTGGATGTTTTTCCCTTGGGCCGCGAGTAGCCTTGATCTTCGAGAACGAAGAGGTCCGCCACCTCGAGGAGCTTGCCGGACAGTTTGGACGAGTGTGTCGCCATGGCAGCCAGCTGTGAGGAACTGGACGTGGCTTGCTGGACCACCTCGCGCATCTTTTCCATCGCTCGAACCACCGACTGCACGCCCGACGCCTGCTCCTCAATCGTGGAATTGATTTCCTGAGTTATTTCGGTGAGCCTAGAGGTGGCCTTCCCAATCTGAGTCGAGCCCGCGGATTGCTCGTTCGTGGCGCCGCCGATTTGCTGCGCGTATTTGTAGACCTCGGAGACCACGTCGGAAATTTTGGTTAGCGCCACGTTCAGCTCGGCGCCTAGTTCGAGGCCCTGTTGGACCATGGTCGTGCTCTTTTCCATATTCTCGACGGCTTCGCGCGCTTCTTTTTGAATTCCTTGAATCAAGTCGGAGATTTCTTTCGTGGATTGGGTGGATTTCTCGGCCAGCTTGCGCACTTCCTCGGCCACCACGGCGAAGCCGAGTCCGTGTTCGCCCGCCCGGGCGGCTTCGATCGCGGCATTGAGGGCCAGCAAGTTAGTCTGTTCGGCGAGGTCGTCGATGACCTCGATGATCTTTCCGATTTCATCCGCGCGCCGGCCCAGGACATCGATGATTTCCGCCGAGGAACGGATGGCGGAACTGGTGCGCGTGAGGCCGGTAGTGGCCTTGTCCATCGTCTCGATGCCCCTGTGGACTTCTTCGCGCGAGCGCTGGCAAATCTCGAGAAGAGTTCGCGCCGTGTCGGCGACTCTTTGGATGGAGGCCACCATCTGGTCGATGGAAGCGGAAGTCTCGGCGACGCTGGAGGATTGCAGCTGCGTGCTCTTGACGACGTTCTGCACGTTGATGCTCATTTCGTGCATCGTGCTGGTGACCTCATCGATCGCCCTGGCCGCCTCCACGCTGACTTTGGCGGATTCGTTGGACGCGCCCGCCATCTGGCTCGATCCGGTGGCCACACCCGTCGCACTGTCCCGGATTTTCGTGGCCAGGTCACGGAGTCCCTCGATCATCCGCAAAAAGGCGTTGGCCATCGTGTCGCGCGAAGACCTCGGCCG
>JBGQJJ010000114.1:0-7186 GCA_041498955.1 Terriglobia bacterium | reverse complement strand
AGCCGCCCCGAGGCCATCGCCGAATCGATCGTGGCACTCAGGTGGCGCCCATCCGAATCCACTTTCCCGTCAAAGCTTCCCACCACGTCATTGCCCAGTTTCAAGTCAATCAAGCGTAGCGTGGCGTGCAATTCGGGAGCCCGCAACGGTCCCTCGCCGTGGGCTTGCAAATTGAGGCGGCCTGCCACGGGGAGGCGCGCCATTTGGATCTTGTCGATCGCTTCCAGCGGGATCGCCGCGCCCGTGAAGTCAAAAGTCACGTCGCCCGTGCCGGTGTGATAGTCGAGATTGCCCGTCACCAGACCCGTGGGCGCGCCCGGCGCGTGCGCCGCCAGGCGCAACTCGGCGTTGGCAATTCGCACTTCGCCCGGGTGGATGGACAATTGTCCACGCGCTCGCTCGAAGCGCCAGGATCCTGCCGTTGCGTTCGACAGATCGAACAAGCCCGAAAACTCGGGTTCCGCGCGCGTGCCTTTTCCGTGAAATTGCCCAGTGAGCAGCCCCTGCGCCGCATAGGACGTCCCCAGCATTTTTTGCAGATCGTCCGTATCGGCCCCCACCAGGTTGACATCAATCGTCCATCCGCTTTCGGGAGAAAAACCCCAGTTGTCGAGGTCGAGTCCCAGTTCGAGTTCCGCGGAGGACTTGCCCCTGCGCGCGCGCCCTCGGGCGATATGCAACTCGTCGGGCGAATAGGTGAGCTCCCCTTCGAGTTCATCCCAATACAACGAACTATATTGCGCTTGGGTTCCCTTGAAGCGTCCCGCGAAGGTGGGACCGCCAAGAGGCCCGGTCAACCGTCCCTCCCAATGGAATTGGCCGCCGATCAATTGCCGTTCCGCGCTCGGCCCGCGCAGGCGGTTGATGAAATCGTCCCACAACGTGAGGTCTTCGGTGTCCACAGTCATTTCGATCGAAGTATCGACCGTGCTCAGCGCGCCGCGAAACTGGATGCGGCTGGAGGGAGTTGAAATCTCGCCCGGCGAGAGTTCGAACTGCTTGTGGTCCATGTCGTAGTGAAACTCAAAATTTGCCGCGGTGGGAATCTGCCCTGGCGCGGGCGTGGCCGGAGGGGTCCATACCGAATGGCCGCGTGAATCGACGTGCTTGAAATCGGCGACCCATGTCGTTGTCGCGTCCGCATCCATTCGGCTGCCCCAATGCAGGGGATTGATGGGCAGACTCGGGTTGTCTTCCGCGGCAATCGCCTGGTGCAAGTCCAGGCCGCGAATTTTCGATTCGGCGCGGAAATCCAGCTTGGGAAGATTCACGCGCACGTGGCTGGTCACGTTTCCGCCAAGGATCAGGGCTTCCAAATCAGGCAAATCTATAGAGTGATTGTCGGCGCGGTAGCTGCCATGGGCGGAAATGTTCCCGGGATGAAACCATTGGTATTTCATGGTGACCCGGTCGGCCATGTAGCGCCCGGTGAAGTTCATCTGTTCGGGGGAGTATCCTCCCTCGCCGACAAATTCAATCTGCGCGCCCGGCGCGTCGCGCTTGCGCAGGATCGTCCACAGATCCTCGAGACGCAGTTGGCCGCGATACCGGAAGGTCCAGGCGGGCCGCGCGAAACTGGCAAGATTTCCCTGCGCGTCGATTTCGCTGCCGGCCGTCTTCCATTGCAATTGCGTCACGGAAAACGAATCCTGCCGAAGAGTGAATCGCGCGTTGAAATTCGACACAAACGGCAAGTTCCGGAATGCCGCGACTTCAAATTTTTGCCAGCCGACCTGGCCCAGGTACACGGGGCGTCCGTCTTCGCCGGTATAGCTCATTGCGAATTCAAAATTTCCGCCTTTGGCCTGGAGTGGAATTCGCGTGTCATTCCATAAGATCTCGCCGCCCTCGAGACGCAACTGCGCAATTTTTAAATCGAACAGGCCTTTCACATCCGGACCGCCGGTGCTCACGGGAATCCTTGGCCCCGGCAGGTTCGTCGAGCCGTCTTTTTCGACCTGAACGTGCGCCGAGAAGCGGGACATCTCCACATTTCCAAGCGAAATCTTCCTTCCCCAAAACGATTCGATGTGAATGCCGAACTGCAATACATCCGCGTGAAAGAGCGGAGGACTTCCAACCGGCTCGCGGCCATGCAAGGTCAATCCGTCGAAACGAGCGGTGAGCACCCGCCAGGAAAAATGGAAATTCCCCAGCTCGACGCGCGCGCCGGTGGTCTTTTCAAGATCCGCCACGATCGTCCGGCGGGCCCAGCGATCCGCGAGCCCGCTGGCAATCGCAAGAACAATGAACAATCCCGCGACGACCGCCAAGACGACAACGAGGCCCAGCCCGTGTTTCAGCCCGAATTTTCGCTTCGTTTCGTTCATCGTTCCGGGTATCGACGGCGCGTCACGGCTTGCCGCCGGCCGTTTCGATTTCGATCTTCAACCGCGATTTTGTTTCGTCCAGCCATTTCACGGTCAGTTCGCTGATCCCACGCTGGAGGAGCAGTTCGCGGACCTGCGGCTCGACCGCGGCCCGGTCCGGAGCAGGCTGATTGTTTTTCGCAAGCTCCGGGAGCAACTCCTGCTTGTAATACGCGTCAATCTCCGCGGGTTCGACTTGCACGGAAGGCCGGAATTTATAGTCGACGTAGCGCTCGACGTAAATCTGCCGGCTCAACAATTGCCGCACTTGATCGGCGGAAAGGCCGAGCTCGTTCAGACGCGACGCATACTTCTCCGGACTCGCAAACTGTTCCCTGAGCCGCGTGAGTTCGCGGTCGACTTCCGATTGCGCGGGCTGCGGGAAATGCGAGGCGGCGGCCTCCGTCCCGACCACCCACTGCTCGATCAATTCTTCCAGCAGCTTATCGTCGCTTTCCGCATGGCCTTCGATTAACTTCTGGAAAGCGCCCAGCTCGCGCACCTGGCTTTCCAGAATAATGTCGTCTTCGACGCGCGCCACGATGCGGTCCACGACGCGCGCCGATTGAGGCGGCGCCGATCCGCCGGACGCTTGCGGCGCGCGCGCCGCAGCCAAGAGCAACACGAAAATGAAAATCGCGCGGCGCATCAGAACGTCGTCCCCAGGTTGATGAAGAATTGGAAGGCCGGGAGTCTGGAAAGCGTCGTCAGGCAGGCCGCCGTGGGGGTGGCGGGGCACGTGCCACCGCTCTGAAACACGAATCGCGCAGCGTTCAATTGATAACCGAGATCCAGGGCCACGGGTCCGATCGGCGTGCCGTAGCGAAGCTCAAAGCCGACCGTGTGTGAGAAATAATTCGGCTCATTCGGATTGTTCGGATCGAACGTGGGAGCGGGCGGCGCCGTGCGGAACGTGATTTTCCGGATGCTCGGAAACACATTGCCGGCGTCATAAAAGACGGCGCCGCCCAGGCGGTCACCGATCAGCGGCAAATGCATGGGGAAACGCAAGTCCTGGTTGAAGATGAGCTCCGCTTGTCCGCCGATGGGGAAGCCCGTGACGGGATCGCGCGGCCCCGCCTGGTTGAGGCCAAATCCGCGCAACGACGTGCCGCCGCCGGCGAAGAACCGCTCGGGGAGTGGAATATCCGTCGAGAGCGAGTTCCCGTAGGGCGTCTGAATGCCGAACCGCGTGGAGCGCGCAAAAACCAGCCGCCGGCCGATCGGATGGTACGTTGAATTCTGCAAGTACACGCGGATGAAGTTCGCGGACGAGCCAATCGCTTTCATGGCCATGCTCACGTCCACATTTACAAAATCCCCGCGGCTGGGATCGGATACGCTGTTGCGGCGGTCTCGTATCCAGTTGACGTCGAATTCGGAAACTTCCGTATTCTGACTGAACAGGGGAATATTCTGGACTGCGATTTGGAGATTGCTGGCGACCACATGCCGGAAGACATACCGATAGAGGATCGAGCTGCTGGAAGAGAGCTTCTGGGCGAGCCCCACGGAAGCTTCCGCGCGCCGGGAATCAAACGTCTGCACATCCCGCGAAGTTTCGTAGTAGGTCGAAAGTTGCAAGCTGAAATTGGGAGACGCGAAATAATTGGGCGCTATATAGGTGAGAAGCGCGCGGCCTTGAATCGTGCTGGCCCGCGCCTTGAAGGAGAGCGAGTCCGCGCGTCCCGTCAGATTCGCCTTGGTAAGTCCCAGCGTGCCGCGCGGCGCGAAGCTGACGGATTGAGAAGTCGCGCTGGTGGAGCTGCCCAGACGCTGCGCCTCAAATCCCAGGCCGTACGCAATGGTGTAGCGCTTGGCCTCGTCCACCATCACTACCACCGTCTTTTTCTCGTCCGTGCCATCGGGATTTTGCGGCGCGATCGAAACTCGGCTGAAAATACCCAGATTGTAAAGCTTCCGCTGCGTCTCGACGACGCTGCCTTCACTCAGCGGCTCGCCCGCCCTGATTCCCACCTGGCGTGAGATCACTCCGGGGCGCGTGTGCTCGTAACCGCTCAGCAGGACCTTCGCCACCAGCGCTTGGGGGCCTTCCGTAATGTGATACTTCAGGCGAACCATGGGCCCCGCATTCGGCCCCGCCGGCGGCAGTTTCTCAACGTCGGCAGCAAACCGGGCTTCCGAAAATCCCTGGTCATAATAAGTGGCAAGAATGTTGTCACGATCGGACGACACGTTGAATTCGGAATAGGGTTGTCCCTTGGAGGAGCCAACCACGCCAAGGAGTTCATCCTGGCTGAGTTGCTGGTTGCCTTCCATTTCCAGACTCGCCACGCGGGTTTGCTGCCCCTCCTGGATGACAAACTTCACGGATAGGTCCCCGCGGTGCCCTTTGTAATCATCGACGAGTTGGCTTTGCACAATGCATTCCTGAAACCCGTTGGCCTCATACAGAGTGTGAATGGAATTGACATCATTTTGGAGAAGCTCGGTTGAATATCGTCCCGGCGACGCATAGGCGGCGGGCTGAATCTTCACGCGGCCCAGGAGAAGATCCGAGCCGAAGTATTTGTTGCCTGTGAATTCAACCTCTACCAATCGGCGGTGGTCACCACGATGGACTTGATAAGTGACCACTCTGGCGGCCCGGCGAACTGCGCCACCCGATTCATCCGCGGGAGCATCCGATGCGGCGTAGCTGACTTGCGCGTCAAAGTATCCGGCGCGTTCAAACCAATCGCGCAAAGAACGGCGCCCTTCCTGAAGCAGGTCCTCATCCACCGCGCCTTCCTGGTAGATGGGAACGAGCTTGCGCAAGGTTGCCGCCGGAACCTTCGCTCCTTCCACTGCCACGCGCACTTCCAGCCCCGCATACATTGTGAAATCGACCGGCACGCGATTCGACTGCGCATCATACGCGCCGCGATGTATGGTGACTCGCGCCCCGAGATAATCCTTACCGGCGAGCCATTTTCGCGCCCGGTCGGCCACGCGATTCAGGCGGTCCGAAGTTACGTCGGCTCCCTCCTTGAGTTTCACATGGCTTCGAAGCTCCGCGTTCGCAAATTGCGTCTGATTTTGGATGGTAATGGCGCCAACCCGAGCCCGCGGACCGGCGGCGACGCGCACCAGAATATCCATCTGGAGCGTGTCGGGATGCGGCGTCGTCACATAATCGAGCTTAGCCTGATACTGCCCGTCGTCCTC
The DNA here is from genome assembly GCA_041498955.1 of Terriglobia bacterium. Taxonomy (GTDB): domain Bacteria; phylum Acidobacteriota; class Terriglobia; order Acidiferrales; family UBA7541; genus Palsa-360. The sequence continues at coordinate 1,649 of JBGQJJ010000114.1, read as the reverse complement.
CAGGGTTTGCCGGAGACGTTCGAGGGACTCCTTCATGTCGCTTTCACGGAATGGTTCTCCGACGTTGAGCCGTAGCGCGGAAAGCGCCAGCGCCTCTCCCGGCGGCTCGCGCAATCCTTCGATCTGAACGCGGTTGATGTACCGGTTTTGACGGACAACGAAATCCAGACGGACTCCTCCCGGGACATCGGCCAGTTCGGCGCGCAAATCCGCATAGCGGCCCGAGCGAAACAACTCTCGAAGGCTCGCGCTTTCTGTTTCCATGGAAAATGGCTGACCGCGCTGGATCGTCAGCTTAGGAGGATCTTGTTCCAGTACTGCGCCGGATTCGGCGACTACGCGCACTGCCACGACGCGCGGCGGCTCACCGGGAAAACCGCTCTGCGCTGCGACAGGGCCCGCGCAGAGCAACCAGAACGCCGGCAGCCACTCGGCGAACCGTACGAAGGGACGATGGACGATCGGCATCACTCTTCACAACAGAGCTAGGTTAGCATAGCTGAGGTTGCCTGCCCGTCGCGAATTCTGCCCGGCACGCGGAAAACGCCACTCGATTTCCCAACACAGCTCAGGTGGGGCTATCATGAAAGTAGGACAGGCTGAAGCCTGTCCTACTGGATCGCACGACCCTATGGACCCAAAATCCCAAGAGCGCTACTCAAGGCAGATTCTTTTCGGCGAAATCGGCGAAGCGGGCCAGCAGCGCCTGCTTGAATCCTCAGCCGTGATCGTAGGCTGCGGCGCGCTGGGGACCGCCCTGGCCAATCTGCTGGTGCGCGCGGGCGTGGGAAAACTGCGCATCGTGGACCGCGATTTCGTCGAGCCTTCCAACCTGCAGCGGCAAACTCTGTTCGAGGAATCCGACGCGCAGGAAGCCCTGCCCAAGGCGGTCGCCGCGGAGCGCCGCCTGCGCGCCATCAATTCTGGAGTATCGGTCGAGGGTATCGTCGCGGACTTGAGCCCGAAAAATGCCGAGGAATTATTGGGCGGGTTCCCGCTCATTCTCGATGGGACGGACAACTTCGAGACGCGCTTCCTTCTGAACGATGTTGCGATTCATCTAAATGTTCCGTGGATTTACGCCGCCGTGGTGGCCAGCTACGGCGTGACGCTTACCGTGCGTCCCGGCGAAACGGCGTGCCTGGCGTGCGCGCTCGAATCCGAAAGCGGAGACGGTTCGCGGACTGCGGGCACGGAAGATACCTGCGACACCGTCGGAGTTCTCGGCGCCGCCGCGGGCGTGATTGGTTCGATCGAAGCCGCCGAAGCGATCAAGCTGCTCACTGGCAAATCCGAATCGGCAGGAGGGCGCCTCATTTCCTTCGACGTCTGGTCCGGAAAATTTCAATCCGTGCGCGTGGCGCGCAATCCGGAATGCCGCGCCTGCGTGCGCCACGATTTCCGCTACCTCGAAGGCGAAGCGCAACCTCACTTGACGATGTGCGGCCGCGACTCCGTGCAGATCCACGAACGCCGCCGCCAACTCGATCTCGCCGCGCTGGGCAAACGCATCGCGCCAACGGTCGCCGAGGTGCGCGAGAACGGTTTCCTATTGCGCTTCCGCGTGCACCCGTATGAAATGACCGTCTTCGCCGATGGCCGCGCCATCATCAAAGGCACGCGCGATACAAGCGTCGCGCGCTCGCTCT
>JBGQJJ010000113.1:0-7193 GCA_041498955.1 Terriglobia bacterium | reverse complement strand
CGCGAAGCCGCCGTCAATTACGCCATGCAATTCGCGCGCGACATGGAACCGGACCTGGCCGACAAATTTATCGGCATGTATGTGAACAAGTGGACGCTGGGTTATGGCGAACGCGGCCGCCAAGCCGTTCACGAATTTCTGAAGCGCGGCGTGGACGCCGGGCTCATCCCCGGCCCTCCAGACGCGGAATTTTTGCTCGACGAAGAATAGCGTCCCGAAAAACGCGAGTCCCCAAGTTTCTGATTGAGTTTCCATTCCGCCGGTCGATCGGCGAGGGCTTGCCTTGACGCGATTTGAGGCTTCGCATAGAGTCGAATTCATTCTGATGCATAGGGCCCGCAAATCGTGACGATGCAACGCGTTCTCTCCACGTATCTTTTTGTAAACAAGAAACTGACGGCTGCCCTGGTGGGAGAAGCGGCGCGCGCGGGAGTTTCCGCGATCGAACTGTTTTGCTCGCGCGGGCATTTCGATTACCGATCCGCAGACGACGCGCACGAACTGTCCGGCTGGCTCGCGGAAAACAATCTGACGCTCCATTCCATCCATTCACCGACGACGCGCGATTTCCATCTCTCTCGGGAGAGCGGCGCGCCGCTCTCGATCTTCGATCCGGAGCGTTTGCGGCGCCAGGAGGCCGTGGACGAAATCAAGCGCGCGCTGGACCTGGTGGAACACATTCCCTTCCGCTACTGCATACAGCACGTGGCGAGCCAACGCGATGTTCCGGACGAGCGGAAGTGGGATGCCGCGTTCAGTTCCCTTGAACACTTGTCCCTGTTTGCGCGAGCGCGCGGCGTTACCCTCGCGATTGAAAATACTCCGGGCGAGATGGCGACTCCCACGAACCTGAAAAACTTTCTGGAACAGACGCGCCTCACAAGCGTGAAGATTTGCTTCGACGCCGGACACGCCCACCTCGAGGGCGGCGTTCCGGCGGCGCTGGAAATCGTCCGCGATTTCGTCGCGACCACCCACCTGCACGACAATCGCGGCGAGCGCGACGACCATCTGCTTCCCTACGAGGGAACCATCGACTGGAGCGCCGCACTTGCCGCGCTGCCGCCTGAAGCCCCCATCGTCCTGGAATTAAAAGAGCCCGCGGCGGCAGCGGGTTCCGTCGAGGTGCAGGCGTTTGCCGAAACGCTGCGAGGCGTCCGAGGCGTATTCGAAAAATTCGAGCAGGAGCGGGCCGAGTAGCACACGCTTCAGCCTGTGGGTTTTGGCGGCAAGCACGATCGATCCTGCTTGGACTAACCCCCGCAGGCTGAAGCGTGTGCCACTTGAGCCTCGAGCAGTCAGAATAAATTTTGCAAGGAGAGAACTCGAATCGCATGCCGGTAGTCACTATTCAAGACGTGGGCAAGCACGACGGCCAGGAAGTCACGCTGCGCGGCTGGCTGTACAATTTGCGCGAAGCGGGCAAACTGCTCTTCCCTATTTTCCGCGACGGCACGGGTACGATTCAAGGCGTCGTTTCCTTGAAAGACCAACCGGCGGCGTTCGAAGCCTTGCGCGGCCTGACGCAGGAGTCCAGCGTGATCGTTACAGGGCGCATCCACGCCGATAAGCGCGCGCCGGGCGGATTCGAAATTCAGATTACCGCGATTGAAGTCGTGCAGCGCGTGCCGGACGACACACCCTACCCAATCCAACTCAAGGAACACGGCGTCGATTTCCTGCTGGACCACCGCCATCTCTGGATTCGCACGCCGCGCCAGGCGGCGATTCTGCGCATCCGCGCGGAGGCCGTGCGAGCCGGGCACGAATACATGGATTCGCAAGGCTACGTCCTGACCGAAGCGCCCATCTTCACGCCGGCCTCCTGCGAAGGCACCACAACTCTGTTCGAAGTCCAATACATCGACGACGAAAAAGCCTACCTCACCCAGTCCGGGCAGCTCTACGTCGAAGCGACGGCCATGGCGCTCGGCAAGGTCTACACGTTCGGGCCGACGTTTCGCGCGGAAAAATCCAAGACGCGCCGTCACCTCACCGAATTCTGGATGCTCGAACCGGAAGCGGCCTACGCGCACCTGGAAGACATGATGGTGCTGGGGGAAAACCTCGTCAGCCACGTCGTGCAATCGGTGCTCAAGAACCGCGCGCGGGAGCTCGAAACGATTGGCCGCGACACTTCCAAACTCGCGACCGTCGCCGCTCCTTTTCCGCGCATCACTTATGACGAAGCGATTCAAGTTCTTCAGAAGCACGGAAACCCGGCGAAGTGGGGCGATGACTTCGGCGGCGACGAAGAAACAATCCTGTCGAGCGCCTACGACCGCCCGGTGATCGTGCATCGCTATCCCGCCGCGATGAAGGCGTTCTACATGCAGCCGGATCCGGAGCGGCCCGAACTGGCGCTGGGATTCGACATGCTCGCTCCCGAGGGCTATGGCGAAATCATCGGCGGCGGCGAACGTGTCGCCGATTACGATCTGCTCCTGAAGCGGCTCCGGGAACACAACCTGCCGGAAGAGGCGTTTGGCTGGTATCTGGACCTGCGCCGCTACGGCAGCGTCCCGCACGCGGGCTTCGGCCTGGGCCTGGAACGCACGGTGGCCTGGATTTGCGGAACTGAGCACATCCGCGAAGTCATTCCCTTCCCCCGCATGATCTACCGCGTGTACCCTTAGTCACGCCGCTATCCCGCCCACGTAGGGCGAGCCGGACTGGCTGCAAATATGGCGCAAAAAATTAGGATCATCGGAGTGCCGATGGACCTCGGTCAAAGCCGCCGAGGCGTGGACATGGGTCCGTCGGCGCTGCGCGTGGCCGGCCTGCAAACGCGGCTCAAGTCGCTCGGCCACACGGTCGAAGATATAGGCAACGTGAGCGTGAGGCAGCCCGAGGAGCAGCACTACGGCGAAAAGCACGCCAAGTACCTGAACGAAATTGCCGAAACCTGCCGCGGCCTGGCGGAGATGACGGAGCGTTCGCTATCGGAAGGTTTTTTTCCACTGGTGCTCGGCGGAGACCACTCCCTTGCCGTGGGCTCGTTTTCGGGGGTCTCGAACTTTTTTCGCGGGCAATCGAAACGCGTCGGGTATTTGTGGCTCGACGCTCACGGCGACATGAATACGCCGGATAGCTCGCCCTCGGGGAACATTCACGGGATGCCGCTCGCGGCCATCATCGGCCACGGCGCGCCGGAACTCGTCGACATGCTCGGGTACAAACCGAAAGTCGAGCCGCGCAATGTCTGCCTGGTGGGCGTGCGCGATCTCGATCCCAAGGAGCGCCGCTTGATCAAGGAATGCGGCGTCCACGTCTTCACCATGCGCGATATTGACGAACGCGGCATGCGCGATGTGATGAGCGAAGCGCTGCGCTTCGTGAGTGACGACACCGACGGCGTGGCCGTCAGCCTCGATTTGGATTTCGTCGACCCGGACGACGCGCCCGGCGTGGGCACTCCGGTGCGCGGCGGCGTGACGTACCGCGAAGCGCATCTGGCGCTCGAAATGATCGCGGACAGCGAAGCGATGGTGTCGCTCGAAGTCGTCGAAATTAATCCGGTGATCGATCTCCACAACCAGACGGCCCTGTTGGGCGTCGAGATGGTGCTATCCGGATTGGGGAAGAAGATTTTGTAGCGCCGGCATCTTGCCGGCTTCTTTTCGCCGTATTGCAATTGCAAAAAAACTGCCGGCAAGATGCCGGCGCTACTTGGACCACATCAATCATGACCACAGAAAGAAAACGGCTACGCATAGGCATCTTGTTTGGTGGGCGTTCGGGCGAGCACGAAGTCTCGCTGATCTCGGCGGCATCCGTCATTGCCGCGCTTGATCCCGAAAAATATGAAGCCGTGCCCATCGGCATCTCAAAGGACGGCCGCTGGCTCGCCGGGACCGCGGCGCACAAAATGCTGCCGCCTCCGCTCGGCGAAGTCCTGCGCACGGGCGAAAGCGTGATGCTGTCCGCCGATCCAAATGTGGCCGCGCTGGTTCCGGCGAGCAACTCGCGGGCGGACGCGTTGCATGTAGACGTTGTGTTTCCCGTGCTGCACGGCACGTTTGGCGAAGATGGCACTGTTCAGGGCCTGCTCGATCTCGCCGGACTTCCCTACGTCGGCTCCGGCGTGCTGGGCTCCGCCGTCGGCATGGACAAGGATGTGCAGAAGCGATTGTTCCTTCAGGCCAAACTGCCCGTGGGAGATTTTCTCGCGGTTCCGCGCGCGGAGTGGGAAAAATCGCGCGGCAAAATCCTTCGCGAGATTCGCAAGAAATTCCGCTTCCCCGTTTTCGTGAAGCCCGCGGCGCTCGGAAGTTCCGTCGGCATGACCAAGGCGCACGACGCGAAGGAACTCGCCACGGCCATGGACTTCGCCGGCGAATTCGGGCAAAAAATCATGGTGGAGCGCGCGATCCGCGGGCGCGAAATCGAACTTTCCGTTCTGGGCAACGAAGATCCGAAGGCGTCCATTCCCGGCGAAATCATGCCGCACCGCGAATTCTACGACTACGCGGCGAAATATCTCGAAGAAGGCACGCGCCTTGTGATTCCCGCGAAGCTGACAAAAGCGCAAGTGAAAAAGTTCCAGGAATACGCCGTCAAGGCATTCCGAACTCTCGAATGCCTGGGCTTGGCCCGCGTGGACTTTTTCCTCGAGCACCGCACGGGGAAAATTCTACTGAACGAGATCAACACGATCCCCGGCTTCACGTCCATCAGCATGTACCCGAAACTCTGGGAAGCATCCGGCTTGTCTTACCGCCAGTTGCTCGACCGCTTGATCGAGCTGGCCCTCGCACAGCACCGCGAGCGCCAGCGCACGAAATATTCGATCGAAATTCCCGCCAGCGCTGCCACAGGGGCGCTTGAGTCTTGAGGGCTGGAGCTCGAGAATGCCATGGATCAGCTCTGTGTTTCGGTCATCAGCCTTTTTGACGACGACTAACCTTGACAACGAGAAACGCGGCTGCAATGCAAGCAACAGCGGGAAAGAACTTCTCGACATGCACAGACACGTACTCCCATGTAGTTGGAGACGCGTAGAAATGGTAGCGGAACAAGCGCATGGCATAGAGTACTGAGGGGATGATTGCCCAGAATTCAGGATTCTTGCCGTCTGCAACAAGCGTGACGCAAATTCCCGCCGCGGCGGCGGCCACGGACCGCTCTAGAGAAAGCATCACGCCCATCGAAATTGCAGCCAGAACGCTATCGCCGTAGATGATATGGTTAGTAATTTTGCCGAAGAGCATTCCAAGTGGAACAACAACCCACGTAGAAAGCCAATACGACCCGACTGCGATCAGAATATTCTTCAAGCAGAATTTCACGCTTCACTCCGCTTAGATGCATTCAAATAATTCGTCTTGTACCAATCCGCGATTTCGCCTCCCGTGGCGAGCCAAACTTCCTGGCGTGAAGTGATGTGCGCGAGCGCGCTTGCAAAATACTTGCTTCGATGCGGATGTCCGATGAGGAACGGATGCAGCGAGATGGCCATCACGCGCCCCGTCTTCGCGCCGTCTTCGTAGAGCACATCGAATTGATCGCAAATCATGCGGCCGAAAGTTTCCCCGCTTTGCTTCAGGTCGAGAAAAACCGGGATGTCGTTGATCTCAACGGAATAGGGCATGGAGATCATGGTTCCGGTCTTGACGCGCATGGGATAGGGCTGCTCGTCGTTCACCCAATTGGCCACGTAGTCGATCTTGTTTTCTGCGAGGATGTCGAGCGTGCGGTGCGATTCGGAGAGCGCCGGGCTGAGCCAGCCGCGCGGGCGCGCGCCGGTCGCTTTTTCTATGGTGCCGACGACATGTGCGATGAGCGCGCGTTCGTCCGCTTCGGATTGTTTGTTGATGAGCGTGGAATTATTTGTGCCGTGGCCCATCCACTCCCACCCGAGACGATTCCCTTCTTCAAGGATTCGAGGATAGTGGCCGCACACATCGGAGTTGAGCGCGACGGTCCCTCGGACGCCGTGACGCTCCATAATTTCCATCATCCGCCAGACGCCTACGCGCACGCCGTAGTCGCGCCAAGAATAATTCAGCACATCGGGCACGAGGCTTGTCGTGGCGTTAGTGACGGAAGTGGACGGCCGGTCAAACAAGAAATGCTCGATGTTGGGAATCACCCAGACTGCGACGCGAGCGCCCTTGGGCCAGCGGAGCGGCTTCCGGTCCACGATGGCGGAATAGGGAAATCGGCCGTGTTCTTGCGGGTTGCCAGCAGGCGGCTCGGACATTCGGATTTCCTCCCGAGGATCAATCCCCTGCGCGGCCCGGCGCAGCGGCGGCGCGGAGGGCGTTCAAGTATTGCAGCGTCTCTGCAAGCGAGACGACATCCGCGTACTTGGCGTTCAAATCAAACAGGCTTTGGTCGTGCGCCGCCTGCGAGCGGTCGCCCACAGCCTCACGCACAACCATCGGGCGAAACCCGATCTGGCAAGCATCCACCGCGGAGGCGCGCACGCAGCCGCTCGTCGTGCAACCCGTGATGATCAGCGTATCGACCTGGCGCACAAGCAGGCGCGAGACGAGGTCGGTCCCGAAAAAGCACGATGCATATTTCTTGACGAGCAACGAATCCGTTTTCCGGAAGTCGAGCCGCGAGTCGATCTGTACGCCTTCGGTTCCCGCGCGCAACGAGGCCGATCCTTTCTGCTTCATCCCGAAGATTCCCGCATCCTTCAAATTTTCATCTTCGTAGGAAACCGTCGAGAAAATGACGGGCGCCTCGCGATCGTGCGCCGCGCGCAGGAGTTGCTGTATGGCTTCGATCTGTTTGTCCAGGTTCGAGCCCAGCGGCATCTCGGGGTTCGTGAACGCCTTGGCCATGTCCACGACGAGCAAGGCCGGCCGCTGGCCAAATCCAAGTTTTTGTCCGAAGCCTCTTTGTTGGAAAAATTCAGCGTCCGATGGAACCGCATTCGGCGGCGTCATAGTGTCTCCTTGCGCGCTGCGCCGGGAACTGTAGCCGATGGGAAACTGCGAATACAAGCCCTCAGACTGACCGACATCGGCGATTCTCTTTCGGGCGACATTGCGCCACGCGCTAGTCTATAATGGCGCGTTCGGAATCGCAGTATTCAGGATTGTGCCGATGCTTTCGATTCGACCTGCCACCGTCCATGACGCCTCTCTCATCGCAACGATGATCCGCGAATTCGCATCCTTCGAGCATCTCGAGCACGAAGTCAGCGCGACCGAAGAGGGCCTCGTGCGCGACGGCTTTGG
>JBGQJJ010000112.1:0-7247 GCA_041498955.1 Terriglobia bacterium | reverse complement strand
CGCCAGGCCGCGGGGCGCGTATTTCCAAGGGAAGTTGCGGCGAACGAATCCACCTGGAGGTGAAACAAAAATGGCTACAGTTTCGAGGCGAGGTTTGCTGCATATGAGCGCCGGAACGGCGGGCGCGCTGGGTATCTCGACATTGGCGTCGGAACTTAGCGCGATGGGTACTCTCGCACCAAGCGAGCCGGAAAGTAGCGCCGGCGATCCGCAGGCGGCCGTGTCCGCTGGATCGGGCAATGAGTTGTTCTACAGAGACGACTGGCTCGGCGCGCCCTGGGGGAAGCCTGAGGTTGCCTTGCTCATCCACGGGAACGATGAATCGAGCATTTCCTGGTTCGGATGGATTCCTCGAATGGCTCAGGAGTTTCGCCTCCTTCGGCCGGACCTGCCTGGATTTGGAAACTCCTCGATTCCACAAAATTTTGAATGGTCCATGCCGAGCCTCGCAACCACCCTGGCACGGCTTCTCGACCGTCTCGGAGTGGACTCGGCGCACATCGTCGGCGCCAAAATGGGAGGCGCGATTGCGATGCAGTTTGCGGCGGATTACCCGAAGCGAACGCGCACGCTCACGATCATCAGCGGCCCGGTCGCACGCGTAGCCTCGAACATCCCATTCTCCGCCCCGTCCTCCACTGCCCAGCAAAGAAGACTCGGTTCCTCGGCATCGAAAGAACTCGTGGAGTATTGGAACACGCTGATGGGTTCGACGAAGCCGCAAACGAGGACCGGCATGGCGAAAGTGGAGGAAGTACTCAATATGGAGAGCGTTTTGCCGCGCATTGCCTCGCCAACCCTGGTGATCACATCCGACCGCAGCGCGCTGCAATCCGTGGACGCGGTTTTGCGTTACCAACAAAAAATCCCGAACTCGCGCCTGCTCGTACTTCCGAGCGACGCCTATCACCTCGCCGTCGTCAAGCCCGACGATTGCGTATCGAACGTCCTCTCGTTCATTAAGGACTTAAAGCGAGGCGCTTGACGCGGCGTTGCTCGATCAAGCCTTTTGCAGCACGCTGCGCAGCTCGCGGATGTCCGTTACTTTTTCGATTCCGAATATTTTATCAATCAGCGTCGCGCAGTTCGCCTTGCCGAGGACGGGTTCCACCAGGTCGCGGCATTTCTGCGCCACCTCTTCGCGGGTCATCGGATTATCCACGGTGCCGCGCACGTCCGTAACGCGGTCGGATAGGACGGTCCCGTCGTTCAGGGTGATCTCCACGATGGCCTGCCGCGCCGGTTCCAGCTTCTCGAGCTCTTCGCTCGGGACGAGCTGCACCTTGGCGCGAACGCCAAGGACGGCCGGGTCCTTCATCCGGGGCTTGTCGTGCGCCGCGCGGAAGGAAGCGGTTTTGTCGATGAGCATCACGGAGACCATGTGCTGGAGGCAAATATCCGGCATCTCGCGATTGTCGACGACGCGAGCCTCGGTGTTGGCAAGGCGCACGATGAGGGATTTTACTTCGTCGGGATTCACGGGGCGCTTTTTCAGAATGTTGTACATGGCGTCGAGCGGCGCCTGGATCGGCGAACCCACGGTCCACTTCTTGATGTTGGTCCGGGCAATCTCGTATCGCTCGCCGAGCTGAGAGACAAGCTCCTCCGTTTTGGCATTGGGGGCGTAGGCCTGAAAATAATTGTCGACGCCCGAAAAGATGTCGTCGATGCCGTTAAATCCGGCGTGGACCACCAGGGCGGAGGTGACTCCGTTGCGCGCGTTCATGCCGGCGAAGACGAAGGCTTTTTCGATGTGCTCGGTATCGCGATTCCATGCGCCGATGCCCGAGGATTGCTGGGCCGTGTAGTCGAGCAGCCAGCGCATCTGCTGCGCGTTCAAGCCTGCGGCGCAGCCTGCCGCGGCCGCCGCTCCGAATACGCTCGAGATGGCGTGCGTGCTCTTATGGCTGTTGTTCCGAAAATCGATCGCGCCGAAGCTGATGGTCATGCGCGGCCCGACGTCGTAGCCCAGCGTCACGGCGCGAAGAAAACGCGTTCCGTCGATGCCAAACTTTTCCCCGGCCGCCAGCGTGGCGGGAACGACGGCGCAGCCGGGATGCGATTGCGAGAACTCGTTGGAGTCGTCGGTTTCATCGGAATGCGCCAGCATGCCGTTGATGAACGCCGCCTCCGGAGGGCTCGAGGTCATTTTCGAGGCCACGATCGTCGCGGTCTTGTCGGTGGTAAAGTCGCGGGCGTACTGAAACGCGGCGCGAGCCGGAGGCAGGTCCGAACCGGAAATCATGGCGGCAAACGTGTCGAGGATGTGGTGCTTGGCCTTCTCGACCACTTCCTCCGGCAGAGCGCGGCCGCCGGCTTCGCTCATATATGCGCTGAGCTTGGCCATGACGGGGCTGACGCTCTCGGCGGCAAATAATCCGCTGGGAAGCGCCGCAGCCGCGACGCTCCACCCGGCACGTTGCAGCAAGCCGCGGCGGCTAAGGATTCCCCGGCTCGTCTCATTCAGAATGTTGGCGTTTCGTTGATGTTCCATACTTTTCCCCCCGCGAAATCCTAACATGTTGGTGGCGGCTCACGAAAGACAAACCGCCTCCTGGTTAACCTCATGCAAGCTTTAGCGAAATTCAGCTTAATTCTGAAAATTTGACTCCTTCAAATAATACGAAGAGGTCGGAGGTATCAATTCCGAAATTCATTTGACCTTGTAAGCGGCCGCGCCGTAGCGTGGGAATAGGACCGGGAGGCTTTCCTTATGCGCATTCTGGTTTCAGGCTCGACGGGATTCCTGGGCACGTCGCTGATTGAAACACTTGTGGGGCAAGGCCATTCGATCGCTCGCCTCGTGCGGCCCGGGACTTCTCAGAAAAGCGCTGCCGGGGCGCGCGCGCAAGCCGTTCCATGGGACCCCGTCGCGGGCCGATTCGACGCGGCCGGCGCCGAGGGCGCGGACGCGCTCATCCATCTCGCGGGAGCGTCCATTGCCGGGGGAAGGTGGAACGCGTCGCGAAAGGAACTGTTGCGGACAAGCCGGATCGACGCCACGCGGCACCTGATCGGAGCGCTTGCCAAATTGCAGCGGCCGCCGCGTGTGATTGTGGCGGCATCGGCAATCGGATACTACGGCAATCGCGGCGATGAAACGCTCACGGAGACGAGTGCGCCGGGAAACGATTTTCTCGCCGGGCTGTGCCGCGAATGGGAAGCGGAAACGGGACGCGGAGCCGAGTTCGGCGCGCGCGTGGTGAACGTGCGGTTTGGAATCATCCTCGCGGCGCACGGAGGCGCACTGCCGCGGATGGCGATGCCGTTCAAATTCGGCGCGGGCGGGCGTCTTGGCGATGGCCGGCAATGGATGTCCTGGCTGACACTGCGGGAAACGGTCAGCATCATCCAATTCGCCCTGGCGACTTCAGGGCTCACCGGACCTGTCAATGCCGTGGCGCCAAATCCCGTTCGAAACAGCGAATTCACGGGCGTCCTGGCAAGAACACTGCACCGGCCGGCCTTGTTTCCCGCGCCTGCGTTCGCGCTACGGCTGGCGCTCGGAGAAATGGCGGACGCATTGCTTCTCGTCAGTCAAAGGGTGACGCCGTCCAAGCTTGCGGATTCGGGTTACCCGTTCTTGCAGCCCGACCTCGCGGGCGCACTTGCGGAAGTATTCCGCAAATAGGGTTGGGATGAGGCTTTCCATTCGAATGGAAATCATATCTTTTCGCGATCACACGTCCGATTTCCCGTGAATGTAATTGACATCGAACGTGACTGTGTTATTCTTGGGTGCAGTAGAATTGTGCCGCGCTTTTCTGATCCAACCGCACCATGCGTCATCCCATCGAATCGGCAAAGAACGCACGCTTTTCGTAGCGCCGGCGTCTCGCCGGCAATTTTCCTGATCACTACGCGTGGCAAAACCGCCGGCGGGACGCCGGCGCTACAACACCACTTCAGAGGTCCAATTGCGATAAGAGAGCGTCGAGGTTCGACTCATCGACCAGGAGGTCGGGAGTCTTCGCGGAAAACCCTTCCACTTCGTCAAAGGCCTGAAATAAACGCATCTTGGCGACCGCGTATTCTTCCGTCCCGGTGAATTGCCGGCCCGTGCGCGCGGAGCACTTTTCCAGGGCGTCCTTGCCAACAAAAATCCGCACAGGAAAAACATGTTTCCTGTCGACTGAAGCCATGTACACGTACTCGGTCCCCGCCGCCGCGCCGCGCTTCGATTTCTCCACTTCGTAAAAATAGTATTGGTACACGTAGCCCGTCGCGGCGGAATAACTTTTGACGCGATGCGCGGCTTCAGGACGAGGCATGCCAGGATTATTCAAGCCCAGGACAGCCATGTCAACCTAGCGGAGGGCAGTAGGCGGTAGGTGGCAGGTGGCAGGGTCTCACGTTTTGACTTTCCCTGTACCCGATCACCTGAAACCTACAACCTGCGTCACTGCCCCAAATTGAATTCGCTTCCCGATTGCTTTTCCCAACTCGGCACGAAGTCCGCATCGACACAGATAAACTACCGGCGCGAAAATCTCCCCTCGGCTCTTTGAATCCCCGGAATTGAAGATCAGCAACACTGTGATGGCGTGAGCTTTGCACGAATTTCTTTGCGTTTCAAACCTGAGCAACAACCTTCGCAGGGAACGCATTTTCCCCGATGCACCGCACTGGCACAACGCGTGCAATTGCCCCTGCAATGGAAGGGAGCACGAAAGTTCGCGGACGCTGCACTCTATCTCGAACCCCGTCTCACTGGTGTCCCGCGTTGCTTCTCGTCGCCTCATTCCTGGGCTGTGGCGGACTGGTAGGTTCAGGCCCGCCACCGCCCCCTCCCCAAGTTACGGTGACGGTCGCACCGGCCAGCGCGTCCGTCCCTCTGGGAGAGCCGCAAACGTTCACCGCGACAGTCGGCAATTCCGCGAACACAGCCGTCGCCTGGAGCGTGAATGGAATTCCCGGCGGGAATGCGACGGTCGGAACGGTCGACGCGGGCGGGGTCTACACGGCCCCGGCAAATCTTCCGGCGCCCGCTTCCGTTTCCGTGCAGGCCACGAGTGCGGCGGACAGCTCCAAGACGTCGGCCTCGAGTGTGACGATCACGAGCGACATTTCCGTTTCGGTATCTCCCAATGAGATGCCGGTCGAGCTGGGCGCTTTGCGGCCGTTCACGGCCACTGTGAATTCCGCCGGCAATCCCAATCGATCCGTCAACTGGATGCTTTCCGGCAGCGGATGCACGGGCGCCGCGTGTGGAACCGTGGACTCCTCGGGGATGTATACGGCGCCGCAAATTTTTGTTGCGCCGCCAAGCGTTTCCTTGACCGCGACGAGCGCGGCCGATCCATCCAAGAGCGCCACCGGGACCATTACCGTCACGAGCTCCTTTTCCCTGGCCGTGGCCGGGCCGTCGACGATCACCGCGGGCAACACTGCCGCCTATTCGGCGACACTTACGCCAGCCCCCAACTCGAATCCAAGCCGCGCGATTTCCTGGAGCGTCGCGGGAACCGGTTGCAACGGCGCGGCCTGCGGGTCGATTTCCTCGGGCGGCGTATATACCGCGCCTTCGATTCCGCCTTCCCCTGCCGCCGTGCAAATCATCGCCACGCCGCAAGCCGATCCATCGAAGACGGCCTCCGTTTTCCTTTCCATTCTTCCGGCGGTGAGCGTTTCGGTCTCGCCTTCCGCTGCGACAGTGGCGCTCGGCAGCGCGCAAGCTTTTCAAGCCACCGTGACCGGAGCGCAGGATACGTCGGTCACGTGGGACGTCAATGGAGTGGTCGACGGCAACGCTGCGGCCGGATCGATCCTCAATTCGCAAACCGCCCCGGACAGCACCATGTACTCTGCCCCGCAAGCCATGCCGGCAGGCGGATCGGTGACCGTGCATGCGCGCAGCAATGCCAATCCGAACGTTTCCGCGAGCGCCACGATCACGTTCACGGCAGCCATCAGCGTGACTCTTACGCCGGCAAGCGCGACGCTCGCCGTTAGCGAAAGGCAAACCTTCACCGCCCTGGTCAACAACACGCCCAATCAAAACGTCGCGTGGCTGGTCAACGGAATCCCTGGCGGAAATGCGGTGACGGGCCAGATTTGCGTGCAGGCGTCTAACCCGTGCCAGCCGGTTTCGGCCAGCAACGGCGGGAGCGTCGATTATGTTGCGCCGGCTGGAGTGCCTTCTCCCGATCCGGTAACCATCACGGCCACGAGCCAGGCCATCAGCACCCCGAGCGCTTCGGCAAGCGTCACGGTTCTGCCCCACGTGGTCGTCAGCGTTCTGCCTGGAAGCGCAACGATTGCAACCGCTGCCCAGATGCGATTCGACGCCACCGTTACGGGCACTGGTAATCAACAGGTCCTCTGGTCGGTCACGGGCATCGGGTGCGCCAATCCAGGGGTCTGCGGTTCGATTGATTCCACCGGTCTGTACACCGCGCCGTCTTCGCCCATCCTGATCGAAGTGGTCGCCACGAGTTCGGAAGACATCACCCAATCGGGAACGGCATTCGTCACGATTAACAATAGCCCGGGAATTTTTTCTCTTTCTCCGACCAGCGCCTACGCGGGCTCGGCAGGCGGCTTTACCTTGCAGGTCACGGGGAATAATTTTTCTCCCTCTGCTCCCGGGCCCGGTTCCATGATTTTGGTGGCCGGCGCGGCGCGAGCTGCCTCCTGCGCATCGAGTACCCAATGCATCACGTCGCTTGACGCGGCCGACCTGCAATCCGCGGGAAACCTTACGGTGCAAATGGAGAATCCCGGCGGATTACTCTCCAATACGCAAACCTTCGTCGTGCTGGCGCCGGGCTCAGGGGGAGGCGAGATCCCTCTGACACCCAGTGCGCCCACGAGTACGGGAAATGACATCGTCGTGGTGGAACTCAGCACCAACGGCGGATCGGGCGCCGCGGGAAATGTCAGCTTGAACGTCGGCGCGATCGGAGCTTTCTCCGCAGCGACGTCGTCCTGCGTGCTCGGCGGCAATCCCGTCATCATCCAGCGGCCTGCTTCGGGAACGGGCACCGCGGACCTGTGCGTCTTTTCCGTGAGCGCCCTCGATCCGTCGTTCACCTATGCGATCAGCGGACCGCCAACGCCGGACATCACCGTCATCAATCGCGAGCCTCTGGGCCTGGGGATCCTGCACCTGACGCTGCAAGTCCCTGCAACGGCCGCCCCAGGCCCGCGAACTTTGTTCGTTGAAAATCCCCGCAAGGACAAGGCCGCCGGAACCGGCGCCATCGAGGTGCGTTGATGCGAACCAGAATGCGAATCGTCATTTCGCT
>JBGQJJ010000111.1:0-7280 GCA_041498955.1 Terriglobia bacterium | reverse complement strand
TTCGATGCAAAAACAGATGTGGGTCCCTTGGCGAATGCGGAAGCGGTGGCATCACTCGATGCCGACGTCCGCAGTTCCATCAAAGCCGGCGCGAAAGTCCTGACTGGCGGCAAGCCCGCCGACCGGCCCGGAAGTTTCTATCTGCCCACTGTCTTGACGGATATTCCGAAAGATTCTCCGGCCTACCGTGAAGAGCTCTTCGGCCCCGTGGCCTCCATATTCCGCGTCAAGAACCTAGACGATGCAATTCGCGTCGCCAATGACAGCCGGTTCGGACTCGGAGCGAGCGCCTGGACGAATGACAAGAGTGAGCAGGAACGCTTCATAAATGAGCTGGAAGCGGGCATGGTCTTCATCAATCAAATGGTGTTTTCCGACCCCAGGGTCCCGTTTGGCGGTGTGAAGCGTTCAGGAGTGGGTCGTGAACTGAGCACCTACGGGATTCGTGAGTTCACCAACGTAAAGACCGTTTGGGTGAAGTAGCGAAAAACACAGTCGGGGATCCACAATAAAATTATGTCTTGCCTTCAGTAAGGACCGGTGGTATGGTGGTCAGACCATAAGACCTTATTCTAAGTCCTGCACTTAGCGTAAGGCAATTGAAATCGGGCCTCGGAGAACTTGCCAGTTAGGGGATCACTTCTTGTACAAGGTCATTCAGTCTTCGCGTCTTTACGAGCAAATCGTTCAACAAATCGAGGAATCGATCCTCAAGGGTGAATTGAGCGAAGGCAGCCAGCTCCCTGCCGAGCGCGACCTTGCCAAGCAGTTCGGCGTCAGCAGAACCGCCGTTCGCGAGGCCATCAAAGCGCTTCAAGAAAAGGGGCTGGTCGACGCGTTTCCGGGCCGCGGAACGTTTGTCACGAATGGAACGTCCAATTCCATGCGCCGGTCTCTGGACCGGATTATCAAGAGCGGCGATCCGGATGGCTGGGCCTACTTGGTAGAAGTTCGGGAAATTCTGGAGCCGGAGATCGCGGCTTTGGCGGCGCTCCGCGCCGACGATCAAGATCTCGCGGCGATGCGAGAGGCTCTTGATGTCATGGACAGCGCGGGACAGGATTCCGATGCTTTTATCGAAGCGGATCTTGATTTTCACCTGGCGCTCGCCGAGGCGGCGGCGAACCCGATTGTTCTGTCGTTGATCGATTCCATCGTTGGATTGCTCCGCGAACAACGCTTGCGGATATTCCGCATCGGAGGCGGCCCGGAGTGCGGACAGTATCACCACAAACGCATTCTCGAAGCAATCCAGCGGCACGATCCTCAGGAGGCTCGTGCCGCAATGCAGGCTCATCTCTCTCAAGTGCGCGAGGATTCAGGCAAAACTCAGTGTGATCCAACGTCGGGCGCCTAAGGGCGAATTTGATTTAGGAGACTTCAGCGAATGGCGAATCTTGGTTTCATAGGACTTGGAGTCATGGGCGGCAACATGGTCGCCCGGCTGCTGGAAAAGGGGCACAAGGTTACGGGTTACAACCGCACGCGCTCGAAAGCGCAGTGGCTCGTCGACCGCGGCATGAAGTGGGGCGATTCACCGCGAGCCGTCAGCGCCGCGGCGGATTTTACTTTCTCCATGGTCACCAATGCATCCGCGATCCACTCCATCACGGAGGGACCTGATGGCATTCTGGCGGGACTCGGTCCGGGCAAAATCCTGATCGACATGAGCACGGTGAGCCCCGCGGTCAGCCGCGCGCTTGCGGCGAAAGTTCGCGAGAAGGGCGCCGACATGATCGACTCGCCCGTCTCCGGCAGCGTGATTACCTTGCAAGAGGGAAAGTTGTCCGTAATGGTTGGCGGGCGCCGCGAAACGTTTGAGCTGGCCAAGCCCGTCCTCCAGGACGTCGGCCCCAAAGTGACTTACGTCGGAGACAACGGCCAGGCGCTGGTGCTGAAGATTGCGACAAACCTGAGTCTTGCGGTACAAATGCTGGCATTCTGCGAAGGCGTTTTGCTTGCCGAAAAAAGTGGAATTCCCCGGGAAACCGCGGTGGACGTGCTGACGCACAGCGCCATCGCGTCGCCCATGGTTCAATACCGTGGCCCTTTTGTGATAAAAATGCCGGACGAAGCCTGGTTTGACGTAAACATGATGCAGAAGGACATGCTGTTGGCGCTGGAGATGGGACGTCATCTCGATGTCCCCTTACCCACGACGGCCGTGACGAACGAATTTCTGACGGCGGCGCGAGGCATGGGCCTCGTGAAGCAGGACTTCGCCGTGATGTTTGAAGTACTAGCTCGAATGTCGGGGATAGGCAAATGAAAACGCAAAGCAAGCCAGCAGGGACGGGCGACGGAGCAGGCAAGGAACTTTGGCTGCGGATGTATCGCGGCATGCAAATGATCCGGCTGTTCGAGGAGCAGGTGAACCAGTTGTATACGCGCGCGGTGATGCCGGGCCTCGCGCATCTGTACATCGGCGAGGAAGCGGTGGCGGTGGGAATTTGCGAGGCGCTGCATCGCGACGACTACATCACCAGCACGCATCGCGGGCATGGGCATTGCCTGGCCAAGGGCGCGTCGCCGGACCGGATGTTCGCCGAGCTGCTGGGGAAAGAAGCGGGATATTGCCGGGGCAAGGGCGGATCGATGCACATCGCCGATCCGGCCAGCGGAAATTTGGGCGCGAACGCGATCGTCGGCGGAAGCGCCGGTATTGCGACAGGCGCGGCGTTTTCGGCCAAGCATCGCGGCACGAAGCAAGTGGCCGTGTGTTTTTTCGGAGAGGGGGCGCTTGGCCAGGGGCTGCTCTACGAAGTGATGAACCTCGCGCGGCTCTGGAATTTGCCGGTGATTTACGTCTGCGAAAACAATATGTACAACGAGTACACGCATTATTCCGAGACGACGTCGGGTGAGATCCTGGCGCGGCCGGCGGCGTTTGGAATTCCGGCGGAAAGCGTGGACGGACAGGATATCCGCGCGGTGAACGCGGTGGCGAGCCGCATGGTCGAGCAGGCGCGCGCGGGAAAAGGGCCCGCGTTTCTTTTGTGCAATACCTACCGGTATCACGGCCACCACGTCGGCGACGTGAGCCGCGAATACTACCGCGCCAAACAGGAAGAACAGCAATGGAGGGCCGAGCGCGATCCGATCCAGGTGCTGAGCAAGTGGGTGCTGAGCGAGAAACACGCGGCGCAAGCGCAGCTCGACGAAATCCAGGCGCAGGCCAAGTCGGATATCGACGCGGCGGTTGCATTTGCTTTGCAGGCCCCGTATCCGGGAACGGATCAGGTGGGGGAGGATGTGTATGCCTGAAGTTGCCGTACGCGAATTGACGATGGCGGAAGCGGTGCGGGAGGCGCTGTCCGAGGAAATGCGCCGCGACCCGAGCGTGTTCATCATGGGAGAAGACGTCGCCGAAGCGGGCACCCCGTTCAAGGTCCTGTCCGGAATGGTGGAAGAATTTGGAAAATCGCGAGTGATTGACACCCCGATTTCGGAACCTGGATTCACGGGCATCGGCGTGGGCGCGGCGATGACGGGGCTGCGTCCGGTCGTGGATATCATGTTCGGAGATTTCCTGACGCTGGTGATGGACCAACTGGTGAACCAGGCAGCGAAGGTGCACTATATGTCGGGAGGCGCCTGGAAGGTGCCGATGGTGCTGCGGACGACGCTGGGAGCGTCGCGCCGCTCGGCCGCGCAGCACTCACAATCGCTGCAGGCCTGGCTCAGCCACGTCCCGGGCCTGAAAGTGGTTTTGCCTTCCACGCCGTACGATGCCAAGGGATTGCTGAAGACGGCCATTCGCGACGATAATCCGGTCATCTTTTTTGAAGACAAGATGATGTTCCGGCTCAAGGGTCCCGTGCCGGTCGAGGATTACACGATTCCCTTCGGAGTGGCCGACATCAAGCGCGAGGGTGAGGACATCTCCATCGTGGCCACCAGCAGCATGGTGCAAGTGGCGCTGGGCGCCGCGACGCTGCTCGAGGAAATCGGGATCAGCGCGGAGGTCGTGGATCCGCGGACGACGTGGCCGCTGGATGAAAAAACCTTGATCGAATCGGCGAAGAAGACTTCGCGAGCGATTGTGCTCGACGAAGGTTACGAGAGATATGGCGTAACCGCGGAGATAGCTTCCGTGATCGCGACGGGCGCGTTCTACGATCTGGACGCGCCGGTGAAGCGCATCGGCGCGATGCACGTGCCAATTCCGTTTTCTCCGCCGCTCGAGGATGCTACGATTCCGACCGAGAAATCCGTCTTCGAAGCGGCCCGGGCGATGTGCAAGCGGGTGTAGTCCAAATTTTGCAAATTTTACCGCGCGGGTTTCAAAGTTTGGGTGGCAGCTGCAAGATTTTTGTAGGGCACGGCTTCAGCCGTGCCGTAAGCTGGCTAGAAGAAATGCGGCTTTAGCCGCTGGCCTGTTGGAAATCGACTTGTTACACGGGCACTCCGGCCAGTGAGCATTTGCATTAGCGGGAAACGAAAATCAGAGGCTAAAAAGATCCTGTGTGCCAACTTTATTCCGAGCGAGCCCGCGGCTAAAGCCGCAATGATTCTGCGTACTTAACGGCACGGCTGAAGCCGTGCCCTACAAAGATTTGGCTCTCATTACACAGGCTAAAGCCTGTGCTACTTACGGCGGGGGTGCAACATGGCGTTACCAACATATGGCACGATGGCGGTGGACTGGGAAGAGCGCGTGGATTTTGACCGCTTGCGGCGCGAGCGGCTGGCGCGCGCGAAAGCGCTCCTGGCGAAATCTTCGATGGGCGCCCTGCTGTGTTTTGACATGAACAATGTGCGCTACATCACCTCGACGCACATCGGCTCATGGGCGCAGGACAAGAACAGCCGCTTCACTTTACTGCCGCAAAACGACGAGCCGATCATGTGGGATTTCGGTTCGGCGGCCAAGCATCATCGGTTGCATTGCTCGTGGCTCGGCGAGCGTTCGCGCGCGGGGATTGCGCTGTTGCGCGGGGCCATGTCGCCGGAGATGGGCCGCGCGGAAGATGTCGCGAAGAAAATCCGCATCGAGCTGGAAAAGCGCGGCCTGCACAAGGAGCCGCTGGGAGTTGACATTATCGAGCCGCCGGTGTTGTTCGCGCTGCAGCGCGAAGGGATCACCGTCGTCGACGGGCAGCAGATCATGTCCGACGCGCGCGTCATCAAGACGCAGGACGAAATCACGCTGCTGAACATGTCGGCGATGATGGTGGACGCGGCCTACCACGATCTGTATTGCGCGATGAAGCCGGGAATGCGCGAGAACGAAGCGGTGGGCCTGGTCAACAAGGTTCTCTACGATTTGGGATCGGAATACGTCGAAGCGGTGAACGCGATTTCCGGCGAGCGCTGCAATCCGCATCCGCACGTGTTCTCGGATCGCGTGTTGCGTCCGGGCGACCCGGTGTACTACGACATTTTGCATTCCTACATGGGCTACCGCACTTGCTATTACCGGTGCTTCTCGATCGGCTACGCGTCGCGCGTGATGGTGGACGCCTACAAGCGCTGCCGCGACTATCTCGATGCCGCAATTTCGCTGATTCGCCCCGGACGCACGACGGGGGAAATCGCGGCGGTGTGGCCCAAGGCCACGGAGTTCGGCTTCCCGGACGAGGAAGCGGCATTCGCGCTGCAATTCGGCCACGGGATTGGCCTGGCGATCTGGGAAAAACCAGTGATCAGCCGCCTCGTGTCGCTCGAGCATTCGCACGAGATCAAGCCGGGAATGGTGTTCGCGCTGGAGACGTTCTGGCCGGCGAGCGACGGGTGGAGCGCCGCGCGCATCGAGGAAGAAATCGTTGTAACTCAAACCGGGCACGAAGTGATCACGCGTTTCCCGGCGGAAAAACTTCTCGTTGCCGGCGCGTCTTACGTCACCGTGGATGGGCCGCTCGAAACCACACGCGAGCACGACGCTCCACCCAGCCAGCACATCCTGGACATGGTGGAAGCTAGCGCCCGAACAGAAGGAATGAAAGTGGCCAAGTAGCGGCGTCTCGCGCCGTTCAAAAAAACCATCATGGCCCACAGCATCGTTATGCCCGCGCTCGAAATGGCCCAGGAAACAGGCAAGCTTTTGTCCTGGCGAAAAAAAGAAGGCGATGCCATTGCCAAGGGCGAACCGCTGTTGGACGTCGAGACCGATAAGGCCGTCGTGGAAATTGAATCGCCCGCGGATGGAATACTCGCGGGCGTCAAGGCGCAGGCGGGGGACGTCATACCGGTGGGCCAGACGATTGCCTGGATCGTGAACGCGGGCGAGAAACCACCGGTAGAAGAAATTGCCTCTGCTTCGGGGCGGCGCATGGACAGCAAGCCTGCTCCTGCGGCTGTGGCCGCTGCGAATACTTCCGCTGCGCCGGCCGCTGCGACTGCCTCGAGCGCTAGGATTTCCCCCAAAGCGCGTCGGCTGGCGCGCGAACATGGGGTTGACCTCTCTCGCGTGCGCGGGACTGGCGGCGAAGGCGAAATTCTGGCAGAGGACATTTTGGCATTCGTGGCCTCGGGTGGCTCTTCGGCGGGCGCGGCGGCGCCAGCAAGTACCCAAAACCCGCAGGCTGAAGCCCGCGCCACTCAAAACCTGACCCAGGTGGCTCGGCTGATGGCCGAGCGGACTACCCAAAGCTGGACTACCGCGCCGCATTTCTTTGTTAGCCGGGAAATCGACGCGGGGGCGTTGCTCGCTGCGCGGGAAAAATTCGGGCCTGCCATCGAGAAAGAGCGCGGCGTGCGGCTCAGCCACACCGACTTGCTGATCGCGGCGGTGGCGCGCGCGCTGAAAAAGCATCCGCTGGTGAATGCGAGTTGGACCGGCAATGGAATTCGCCTGCACGCGGAAGTCAACGTAGGAATCGCCATGGCGGTCGAGGACGGCGTCGTGGTGGCGGCGATTCCCGGTGCGAACACGAAGAATCTCGGCGAAATCGCCGCGATGCGGCGCGACCTCACTGAGCGGGCCCGCGCCGGCAAGTTGCGGCCCGCGGACATCACCGGCGCAACCTTCACGATCAGCAATCTTGGCATGTACCAGGTGGATGCGTTCACCGCGATCATCGTCGCGCCGCAAGCGGCGATCCTCGCCGTGGGGCGCATCTCCGATCGCGTTGTGCCAGTCGACGGCAAACCGGGAATTCGTCCCATGCTGACGCTCACGCTCTCCTGCGACCACCGCGTTTTCGATGGCGCTCGCGCAGCCTTATTCCTGAACGACCTCGCCGCAGCCATTGTTGAACCGGAAAAGCTCCTCTAGTGATAGACTCCCAGCACCCGGGCAGACCTAATACCTGAAGCATCTTGGTTTGAGGCGTACTACG
>JBGQJJ010000110.1:0-7287 GCA_041498955.1 Terriglobia bacterium | reverse complement strand
TCGGCCTGCGCGATGGCGATCAGGTCGTTCTTCACGCCGACCACGCTGATGTTTTGCGTCGCTACCATGCCCGCGCCCGGCGCGGCTTGCTTCAGCGTGTACATGTAGATGCCGAGGCCGAGCGCGGCAGTGACCAACAATCCGATGAGTCCCTTCATGGTAAGTTTTCCTCAATAGAAATTATAACCGAGGCGTGATTCTGTGCGCCGGAACGCGCTCTGCGTGTGCAGTTCCCGGCAACCCCCTGGTTGTGGGGGAATTTGCTTGGTAGGACAGCCACTCCTGGCTGTCCGCTTCTGCACGCAGAGATTGCAGAGGACAGCCAAGAGTGGCTGTCCTACTAAACCCGCATCGCCGGTTAACTGATCGAATACAACTCGTCGATCTCGCCCGAGAATTGATCCGGCTATCGAATATAGTGCCGCTATCTGGCATGGGGAGTGGCAGTTACATCCTCAGACTTCATTGGTGGTGGGCGCTATGAAATCGTTTTCACGCACTCGCACGAGTGGTCGCGCAGGGATTGTCAGCAAACGTTGTTTGCTGCTCCGCCGTAGATATTTTTCCTGCCTGCTTTTTCTTTCTGGAATCCTTGTCTGGGCGGCAGCTCCCGGCTCCTCGGCTCTTGGAGCGACGCCGGCGAGCGATCCAGCCGCTTCCGCCGCCAGTATTAGCGGGAAGTATGCGCAACTGAATGGCACGGCGATGCCCGTCGGCGCGACACTTTTCCCGGGTGACGTCATCCGTCTGGGCGAGGCTTCCACGGCCGCGCTGCGATTTGGGGACAGTATGGTGCTCGCCGCTCCGCTCACGGATTTGGTAGTCGAATCCGAGGGCGTAAGCCTGCGCAACGGTCGGCTTCAAGTGCGAGCGGGCGGGGCTGGATCGTTCGCCATCTCCGGACCGTTTTTCCATGTGAACATTGCTTCCTCTGGAGGCGTACCTAGTTCGGCGGAGGTCCGTCTGGCCGGCCTGCGAGCGCAAGTTTCCGCTGTCGCGGGCGCCGCCGATCTGACCGCCGCAGGGAACGCCGCGTCTTACAGACTGCGCGCCGGCGAAACGGCTACTCTGGATGCAGCGGGCGGAGACGCCTCTCCCGCTCAAGGGGCCGCCAGCCCAGCCGCGGGCCAAGTTTCGCGCCTCGTCCCGCAAGTGCAGATCGACCGGGCTTCTCAGCACCTCGTGGCTGCTGTTTCCGATCGCATCTACTGGAATGACGAGTTGCGCAGCGGCCCCACCGGCCGGGCTCACGTCGCGCTGAACGACGGCTCGCAATTGAATCTAGGTTCGGATTCCTCTCTTCGCATCCTGCAACATGACGCCCAGGCGCAGCAGACTTCGCTCGACCTCCTGGTCGGGCGCATGCGTGGGAAAATTACTAAATTGACCCGCCCGGGAGGGAAATTCGAAGTCCACACGCCCGTGGGGATCGCAGGGCTGGTCGGCACGGACTTTTCGCTCCTCGTTACGGACGACTCTGTGGAGCTGATGATGTTCGACGGCGCCGTGCGCTTCGTTAATTTGACCGGTCAATCCGTCAGCGTGACCGCGGGGAATATGCTTCGCATATCTAGGGCCGGGGCGTTCCAAGGGCCGTCCCGCACAACGCCTCAGCAAGTGCAGACCGCCGAGGACCTCACCGATATCACAGGCGCGGCCGGCCAGGCTCCAGCCGCCGCCGCAACGCGTTCCATCGTGCCTGTGGTGGTTACCGTGGCCGGCACGGCGGCGGCCATAGGAATAGGCGTCTGGCAGGGTACGCGTCCAGCGGTCAGTAATTCAGTCCCGTAACGTAGCCATCCCCATCCATTCGGAAGATCGGCGCTTTCGGGGAGCGCCTCGCTTCTGTCTGCCCTCCTGCAGCTTGGATTTTTGCGCGACATCGCCTGTGTGGCCGCGCCTTTCCATACTAGTCCGTGAGGCGACGAACATGTAAGGCGCAACGGAAGACAGCCGCGTTTTGACCATGGAATGCGCAACATTCTTCAGGTAACTGTGGAACTGCGGCCAGCTTCACGGTAAAGTAACGCGGAATGTGCGGAATCTGCGGCGTCATTGGAATTCAGCAGTCCGAGCTGGCCGAAGAAATTACGCGCCGGATGATGGGGGCGCTGGAGCATCGCGGCCCGGATGAGGATGGAATCCTGGTGGCGCCGTCGGCGGCGCTCGGGATGCGCCGCCTCAGCATCATTGACCTGCCTGGCGGACGCCAACCTGTCTTCAACGAAGCGAGAAATGTCGCGGTTGTTTTCAACGGTGAAATCTACAACTTCCCGCAGTTGCGCAAGACGCTCGAAGGGCGCGGGCATGCGTTCCGGACTCACTCGGATACGGAGGTCATCGTCCATGCCTATGAGGAGTGGGGCGAACAATGTTTGCGCGAACTCCGCGGGATGTTCGCCATTGCCATCTGGGATGCGCGTTCCACCGGGACATCGGGAGAAGCGGCGCGGCGCGCGCAAATTTTTCTGGCGCGGGACCGGCTGGGAATCAAGCCCCTATATTATGCGGCCGCCGGTGGCGCTCTCCTGTTTTCCTCCGAAGTGCGTTCGCTGCTGGCCAGCGGCCGGCTCCCGCCGCGCTTGTCGCCGGATTCTCTGGAAGCGTTCCTTACGTTCGGTTCGGTAGTCGAACCGTCCACGCTGGTGGAGGGTATTTTCTCGGTTCCCCCAGGACATTGCCTTGCCTTTCCCGCCGACGCTCCACCGGCAAAACCGTCGCCGAAGGCCTACTGGGTTTATTCCGACGCCGTGCTGCAACAAGAAGGGTCGGCGCCGAAAACTTTTCAGGAAGCGGCAAAACAATTGCGCCCTTTGCTCGAGGAAACCGTTCGCGACCACCTGATCGCGGACGTTCCTCTGGGAGTTTTCCTTTCCAGTGGGCTGGATTCGACAAGCCTGGTCGCGCTCGGCAGCCGCTTCCAGACCGATCTGCGCACCTTTACGGTTGTATTTCCCGAGCAGCGGTACAGTGAAGCCAAGATTTCGCGTGAAACGGCCAAGCGCTTCAAAACGCGCCATCAGGAAATTCTCCTCGCCCCGGACACCTTGGTGGCCCAACTGGAGGATGCAATCAAGTCGCTGGACCAGCCCACCATGGATGGCCTGAATACCTACTTTGTGTCGCGAGCCGCGCGCCAGGGCGGTTTGAAAGTGGCTCTCTCAGGGCTCGGCAGCGATGAGATCTTCGGCGGGTACTCCACATTTGTTTCGACTCCCCGGGCCGCGTTTGTGGCTGGACTCGGGCGATGGATTCCTGCTCCCTTCCGCCGCCTGACGGCCGGCGCGGCCGTCCGGATTGCAGCAGGCGATGCGGTGCGCAAGGCTGCCGCGGCCTGGCGTTCGCCCAAGGATTTCCCGCATGCGTATTATTTCACGCGCCTTTTGTTCACGCCCTCTCGCGTACGGCGCCTGCTGGCCCCTTATTTCGAATCCGCCGAATATTCCAGCGGTTGTGATTATCCCTGGCGCGTGCGTATGCGAGAGACGGCGCGGCAGGCCGGGCTGCTTGATTCCTTTACCTCCGTTTCTTGTTTCGAATTGCAGTCGTACATGGTGAATACGCTGCTGCGAGACACCGACGCCGCCAGCATGGCCAATTCTCTCGAGGTTCGCGTGCCATTCCTCGACCACCGCCTCGTCGAATTTGTCGGCCGGCTGCCGAAGAGCGCGAAATACACGCCGGATGTTCCGAAATCCTTATTGGTCGAGGCGCTTTCCGACTTGCTCCCGGATGAAGTCGTCGGCCAGTCCAAACGAACCTTCACACTGCCGTGGGATGTCTGGCTCCGAGGTCCCCTCGGCGTGCGTCTGTCTCAGGATTTGTCGAATCTCACGCCGCCCTTGCGGCAGTACCTGAATCCGCGCGCCGTGCGGGGCGCGTGGCAGAATTTCGTGATCGGCCAGACGAATTGGTCGCGCCCCTGGAGCTTGTTCGTGCTCAATGAATGGGTTCGCAACCATGTGACGGATGCGGCGAAGAATTCGGTCTCGACCGCAGAAGCCGTTCATACCGCCGAGGTTTCAGCAGCCGCCGCGAACCCGCGGTCTTGAAGGAAGGGAAAACCACTCCGGATGTACATCCTGGGAATCAATGCCTACCACGGCAATGCCTCCGCGGCGATCGTTGCCGACGGCCGACTGATCGCCGCCGTCGAAGAAGAACGCTTCAACCGCGTCAAGTACGCGGCGGGGTTCCCGTCGGCGGCGATCCGCTACTGCCTGGACGCTGCCGGCATCACGCTCCGTGAAGTCGACCACATCGCTATCCCGCGCAATCCCTGGGCGCGCCTGGGTACAAAACTCCTGTACTCCCTGAGGATGCCGAGTTTTGCCGGCGAACGGATAAAAGTGATGGGCCGGTTCGCGGGAATTCCAGAAGCGCTCGCGAAGGCGTTCGATGTTTCGCCGCGCGAGATTCGAGCCAGCTATCACCGCATCGAGCACCACCAGGCGCATCTGGCGAGCGCGTTTTTCGTTTCTCCGTTCGACCAGGCTGCTCTCTTGTCCGCGGATGGCCTCGGCGATTTCGCCAGCACGATGTGGGGAGCCGGCCGCGGCAATCGCATGCACATCGACGGGTCAATTGCCTTTCCCCATTCCCTGGGCATGTATTACACGGCCGTGTCTCAATACCTGGGATTTCGCAAATTCGGCGACGAATACAAAGTCATGGGCCTGGCCGCCTACGGCGAGCCTGCCTACCTGGACGAGTTCCGCCGCATCGTCCGCGCCACAAGAGGGGTCGGCTTCCGCTTGGGACTCAAGTATTTCAAACACCATCGCACCGGCCCGGAGATGACCTGGCGCGATGCCGATAAGACACCCGAGCTGGGCGCGATGTTCTCAAATTATATGGCCCAGCGCCTGGGACCTGCGCGCGACCCTGCGGCTCCGGTTGAGAAGGTGCATCGCGACTGCGCGGCCACGCTGCAGGCGCGCCTGGAAGAGGTCTTGTTCGAAATGCTTCGCGCATTGCACGCCCGAACCAAGCAAAACGCCCTGTGCCTGGCCGGCGGGGTCGCATTCAATTGCCTGGCCAATGGAAAAATATTTGACAAGACGCCGTTCAAACAAATCTTCGTGCAACCCGCCGCCGGAGATGCCGGGCTCGCGGTCGGCGCCGCTTATTTCGTGCATCATCAGATCCTCGGCCAGCCTCGCTCTTTCGTCATGGAAAATGCGTATTGGGGACCGGGCTACTCGCACGCGCAGATCGCGTCGGCCGTCGCTGCCAGCCGCTTGCAAACCGCGGGCCTGGAGATCTCGGAGCATCACGAGAAAGTGATCGCTACGCAAGCGGCGAAGGAAATCGCCGACGGAAGAATTGTTGGTTGGTTTCAAGGGCGGGCCGAGTGGGGACCGCGCGCGCTGGGCAATCGCAGCATCGTCGCCGATCCGCGCCGGCCGGACATGAAGGACATTCTGAACGCCAGGATCAAACACCGGGAAATGTTCCGGCCCTTTGCCCCGTCGATCCTCGCGGAATCCACGGGAGAGTATTTCGAGAAGTCCTATCCGTCTCCCTTCATGACGCAGGCCTATTCCGTGCGGCCCGAGAAACGCGACGTGATTCCCGCGCCCACTCATGTGGACGGTACGGGCCGCCTCCAGACCGTCACGTATGGAGCGAACCCCCGCTATTGGGGATTGATCCGGGAGTTTGCCAATCTTACGGGCGTGCCCGTGGTCCTGAATACTTCGTTCAACGACAACGAGCCTATCGTTTGCCGTCCCGAGGAAGCCATCGACTGTTTTCTGCGCACCAAGATGGACGTCCTTGTCCTGGGCGACGTCCTTATTCGCAGGCCCTCTGAGCCCGCCGAAGCGCCGCGCTGGACGGGCGAGTAGCGATCTTGCATGATTGCGGCTTCGCCCTTACGCTCGTTTCTTTTCCCAACCGGATGAGCCTGTGCATATTCTTCTTCTAAACGAATATTTTCCCCCGGACACGAGCGCCACGGCCAGGTGCGCCGCGCAGGTCGCGGAAACCCTCTCGGTGAATCATCGCGTGACCGTTCTCGCGGGCCGGCCGAGCTACGATCCGGCCGAGCGTCATCCGCGCTATTTTTTCAGGCGCGAAGTCCACGGCAATTTGGTTATCGAGCGCGTGGGCTCGACCGCCTATCCGCGTTTTCAGATGCGCCGCCGAGTCTCCAACTATCTAACCTATCTTTCGCTGGCGATCCCGAGAGCCCTTTCCATTCCTTCGGATGTCGTGCTGGCTATGACCGACCCGCCCATCGAAGGCATCGCGGGCGCTCTCGTTGCGCGTCTTTCTGGCCGCCCATTCGTGTACAACATTCGCGACCTGTATCCGGACATGGCCGTGGGCGGCGCGATCGTCCGGCCCGGCAGTTTCACGGCGCGCTGGGAGGCCATGCATCGCTGGGCGCTGCGCCGCGCCGCGCGCGTTATCGTTCTTGGCGAAGACATGCGCGATCGCATCGTCGCGAAAGGGGTCGATCCCGCTCGCGTCGTAGTTTCCCGCGACGGAATTACGATTCCGGAAACTGTTCCTTCTCCTGAAAATTCCGTGGCGCGCGTGATACGCGGCGATTTCCGATTCGCATTGGTGCATGCGGGAAACGTAGGCTTCTATGGAGCGTGGCAAACGCTTATTTCAGCGGTCCGCATGCTTGAAAAGGAAGGCGTGGGCCTCGTATTTATTGGCGAGGGAGCGATGAAGCCCCAGGTCGAGGCCATGGCGGAGGGATGCGGCGCGATTCGCTTCTTGCCGTTTCGCCCGGCCAGCGAAGTGCCGCTCGTACTTTCTTCCGGCGACATGCATGTTGTTACGGTGAAGAGAGGGCTCGAAGGTGTTGTGGTGCCGAGCAAGTTGTATCCCACGCTTGCCGCAGGGCGGCCGGTACTGGGAGTCGCACCGGAAGAAAGCGACGTCGTGCGGATTATTCGGCGGACCGGCTGCGGCGTCGCCGCCAATCCGGACGATCCGACGAACGTTGCGGAAGCCATCCGAAGTGTGCTGCACGACTCCGAACAATTGCAAACCATGGGGCGGCGGGCGCGGGAGATCGCTTTTTCTTATGATAGAGTGAAGCAGCTGAAAATTTTCTCCGAGACGCTTGAGGAAGTAGTTCGCGAATGACGCAGGCCGAAATGATGTGGACGGGAATGACAGTTTTCGTGACGGGAGGGATCGAGCCAATTTGCGGCCGGAGGTTTTCTCCTTAGATGAGTCCACTCGCCCGCGCCGCACGATATGTCAAAGCCTACATGGGAATGGGAGAGCTGAACCGGCTGACCGCCTCTCTGATGGACCGGCCCG
>JBGQJJ010000109.1:0-7306 GCA_041498955.1 Terriglobia bacterium | reverse complement strand
GGAGGAAAGCGCGTAAAGTGGCTCACGGTCCGGCCATCCTTCAGCGTCGCCTCGACCATCCCGCTGCGGGGCGCGGCCGGGTCGACCAGCATTCGATCGGCGACCAGTTGCACGCGCTCTTTCACGGCGCGGATTTGCGGGTCCGCCATGCGCTCATGCGAGTGGCTGTCCGCGAAGGAAACGGCGCCA
This sequence comes from Terriglobia bacterium, assembly GCA_041498955.1. Taxonomy (GTDB): domain Bacteria; phylum Acidobacteriota; class Terriglobia; order Acidiferrales; family UBA7541; genus Palsa-360. Next base: position 7,117 of record JBGQJJ010000109.1, on the reverse strand, counting down.
TCGACTAATGCCACCGCGATGATGTACTGCAGGTTGACGTCCGGCATGGAACTGTTGTCCACGATCCCCGCGCCGTCCGCGGGCAGACGCACGACGATGCGATTTACATTTTCCACGCGCAATGAGTTTTCGCGGCGCAGGGTGAGAAACGCGTCCAGCGCGGACTGAATGGGGTAGCCGACGGAATAAGTTTTGATGGACGCTTCGGCAATCCAAAAGCGGCTGCCCAGGCCCGCCACCATCTCCGCCGGGTGCGGTTGGGTGGAGAGCGCCTCGAGAACGTTGTGCTCGCAATCGAAGACGTCGCGGACGCCGGTGAATCCTGCTTGAACCATTGTGGCGGCCGTCACGCCGTTGCGCGCGCCCATGCCGGAAAAATCGAACGCTTTTTCCACGTGCTCGTTATCTTGCGTCCAGCTCCACAGGCCGGACACTTGCTGCGCCGCGTATGAAAGCGCGTAGCGCATCCCTGTTTCATCCAAGCGCGCGAGAGACGCCGCAGCCCCTACAGCCGAAAACGTGGAGCCGACTCCCTCCGCGCTGCGGTGCGTGCCGCGCACCAGGTCAGGGCCAAGCGCCATCAGGAAACGGCAGCACACGTCGTAGCCCAGCACGACGGCCCGCAGGAGCTCCATGCCCGAGCGGCCTTCGCGCTCCGCCATGGCCAGCGCGGCGGCTACGGAAGAGCAACCGGGATGCGTCTTGGTGATCAGCTCGACGTCGTCGGTTTCGTCGGCATGGCCGCACATGCCGTTGGCCAGAGCCGCGTTGACCGCGGAGGTCTTGATGTTCGTGCCGATGACCGAAGACTCCGGCGTGCCGCCTTGTGCCCGCACGTAAGCGATCGCCATTTCTCCGGGCTTGAGGCGGCTGCCGGAAACCATCGCGCCCAGCGTGTCCAGGATATGGTGTTTGCCCTCGAGCGCCACGTTTGGCGGAAGAATTCTGTCCCGCGCCTCCACCATATAGCGCGCCAACTGCCCGGTGAGATCGGTGGCAGCCGTCGCGGACGTCTTTGGAGAGCCCTGTTGGAGGGGCAATGTTGCGGCTGCCAGCACACCGCCCGCGCCTTGCAATACGCGGCGTCGCGTCAGACCCGCTGGGGATGAGCCGTCCTTTGTCGCAGAGCTACCCCCGCGATCGTCTATCACGTTGTCCTCCTCAGTGAATCCGAAATCCCCGCTTCAGATATCCGAGACTGGACGCGCCTTTATTTCTCGGCGTTGGCTGCAGGCTTCTCTGGCGCGTACTTGACTAGCTTGCCGCCTTCCGATTCGTAGACTTGCGCGCCGATCGCACCCGCAATCTTGAATCCTTTGCTTTCCAGCAAGTCCGCCGCGATTCCGGCCCGGTGCGCGTGATTGGAGACCAGAATCAGCGGTTTGTCCCTGGGGATTTCGGCGAGATGCTTTTCGAGATCCGCCGCCTGGATGTTGAGGTATACAGGGAACCCGCCATTCATGGCAATTTCAGTGGGACGCCGGACATCGATGACTAACACGCGCCCCGGCGTTGCCAGCAGGCCGTCAAATTCCGCGCGGGTGAGTATCTTCGCCTTGGAAGCCGGGGCGGCGGCGGGTTGCTGCGCGAAACTCACGGCGGAAGCGAGCAGGATTAGCGGAAGAAGTTTTCGCATCGCGGGGCTCTCCTTTTTTGTCCGGTAGATCCAAACTTTGTCCAGCTATTCTCCCACTTCCTAGCCGCTTTGCAAAAGAAAGTCGCCGGTTGCCGATGAGCATTTGACTTGCCGATTCGACAGTCTGCGTGTTGATCTTCGTGCGGACGGGGTATAGTCTTGGCCCTATGCGATGGCCGGTCAGCGCTGCGGCGCGAGAATATTTCATCGGAGCCGGGATTTTCGCCGTGCTGTTTGGTCTTGGTGCGCGCGCCTTTCTGCCGAGTGTATTGGCGCAGGGGTGGGAGCCAGTGATTCGTGATTTTGAGGAGCAAGATAAAGCGCATCCGCCAAGAGCCGGCGGCATTGTGTTCGCGGGGAGCTCCAGCTTCCGGTTTTGGGACACGCTCGTTTCGGACATGAAGCCGCTCGATGTGATCAATCGAGGATTTGGCGGCTCTGAGTTTTCCGATCTCGACATGTACGCGAATCGCATCGTGATTGCCTACCGCCCGCGCGCGGTGGTCGTCTACGAAGGAGACAACGACCTCGCGGAAGGATCGTCCAAGACGCCGGAAATGGTTGCGGGCGATTTCCGGACATTCGTTCAGACCGTGCATGCCGCCTTGCCGGACACCTGGATTTACATCCTGGCCATCAAGCCGTCCAAGCTGCGCTGGAACCAGTGGCCCCAGATGAAAGCGGCAAACAAGCTGATGCAGGACTACGCCGCGACGCAGAAGAATGTGCAATACATCGACATCGCCACGTCCATGTTCGATGCCAACGGAAATTTACCCCGCGATCTTTTCAAGTTCGACGGCCTGCATCCTACGGCGAAGCTCTATGCCATGTGGACCGCGATCATCAAACCGATCCTGCTCAAACGGTTCGGTCCTCCCATCAACGCATCTCGCTCGCCTTTCTCTGCGCCCTCTGTGTTCTCTGTGTTAAATATTTTTCGCTTGCCTGCCATGGCCTAGGAAGCGAGCCACGCGAAGACGTGCAAACCGAACGCGGCTGCAGCAAGGAATCGTTCCTCCTGATAGAATAAGGATTCGTTTTGATAGCAAGCGCGAATTCGATCTTAGGGACAGACCCCGATGTTTGAGAACCTGACAGACAAGCTGCAGCGAGTCTTCAAAAACCTGCGTGGCCAGGGAAAACTCACGCAAGAGCACGTGGACGAAGCGCTCGCGGGAATCCGGGAAGCGCTGCTCGAAGGCGACGTGAACGTTGGCGTGATCGATGAATTGCTGACGCACATTCGCGAGAAGGCGCTCGGCTCGGAAGTGCTCCTGCAGCTTTCCCCCGACCAGCAGGTCATCAAGATTGTGCGCGATGAGCTGGCGCTGCTGCTCGGCAAGCACGCCAAGCCGCTGTTCGCCTCGCGCCCGCCTTCGGTGTGGATGATCGTCGGCCTGCAAGGTTCGGGCAAGACGACCACCACAGGCAAGCTGGCCAAGTGGGTCTCCGCGCACGGGCACAGGCCGATCGTGGTTTCCACCGACGTCTACCGTCCCGCGGCGCGCGAACAGCTTTCGCAGGTCGCCAAGGCGGTCCGCGTCCCGTGCTGGCCCGGCGCGGGAACCGACAAGCCGCTGGAAATTGTGCGCGGGGCGATTCGCGAAGCCAAGCTTTCCGCGCACGATGTGATTCTTGTGGATACTGCCGGCCGCCTGCACATCGACGACACGTTGATGGAAGAGCTGGGCACACTGAAGCGGGAACTCACGCCGGCGGAAATCCTGTTCGTGGCGGACGCCATGATCGGGCAGGACGCGGTCCGCTCCGCGGGCGAATTTCACCAGAGGCTGGGCCTGACCGGCGTCGTCCTGACGAAGCTGGACGGCGACGCGCGCGGCGGCGCGGCGCTTTCGATCGGCAAAGTGACGGGCGCGCCGGTGAAATTCGTAGGCACGGGCGAAAAATACGACGCGCTTGACGCGTTCTATCCGGAGCGCATCATCTCGCGCATCCTGGGCATGGGCGACGTGCTTTCGCTGATCTAGCGGGTCGAGCAGTCCGTCGACGCCAAGCAAGTGGCCGAGCTGGAGCGCAAACTGCGCCGCAGCGAATTCACGCTCGAGGATTTCCGCGACCAGTTGCGCCAGATCCGCAAAATGGGGCCGCTCGAGCAGGTGCTGGGCATGCTTCCGAAAATAGGTCCGTTGGCGAAAGTTCCCAAGGACGTGCAGGTGGACGAATCGCACTTGAAGCGGATCGAGGCCATCATCAATTCGATGACCAATTCCGAGCGCAACGATCACAACGTCATCGACGGCAAGCGGCGCAAGCGCATCGCCCGCGGCAGCGGCACCTCGGTGCAGGAAGTGAACCAGGTGCTGAAGCAATACCTGCAGATGCGCCAGATGATGAAGCAGTACGGCGCGCTCGCCGCCCAGGGCCGCCTCAAGGGCCTCGGCAAACTTAGCGGCGTGTCGTAAAGCCCTTCTGGCGCGCTTGCGCGCCAGGAGTCTGTCCCACAGAACGAGAAATTGCCCTCATCCCCTTCGTCAGTCCCGTCAGGGACGAAAGAACGTAGCCCACCGCGTGAGCGGTGGGTCTGCGTAAGGGCATGGAGCAAAGCCCCGGAGGGGCGGCACAGGGCCACCCCAATGTGCCGCCCCTCCAGGGCTTTGACTGATCGCACACCGTAGCCCACGGTTTAAACGGTGGGCTACGGTGTGACGTCCCTCCGGGACTTCGTGGAACACAAGAGCAGCACGCCGCACATTAACAAAACTAGAAATTTTCTGCGGGACACTCTCCTAGTGCCGCAACCTGCCTCAAGATCCCCAGACAAACCTCTGGCACCGCCATTGCATCTGTATAAATGGGCTATCCAAGGGTTCGGAAGGTCTGCGGGGTATCGCAAACAGGTGGAACCAGTTATAATCTTGGGCCAGGAGGAAGTGAAACGTGCTGGCAATCCGCTTGGCTAGAATTGGCAAGAAGAAGCAACCGTTTTATCGCATTGTCGTGCTCGACAAGCGCAAACCCCGCAATGGCAGGACTGTGGAGATCGTCGGGACCTACGACCCGCTCAAGAAACCAGCGTTAATTCATATGAACGCCGAGCGCGTGAAGTACTGGCTGTCGGTCGGTGCGCAACCCAGCGACACTGTTCGCAGTTTTTTTAAGGCCCAAAAGATCGCTTGAACCGTCTCGTGGCGGCTCAAGGAAGGTTCCCCTGGCCCTCGGAACCTGCACAAGTGAGAGCTCGAATCGAACCCGCGAATGTGACTGAGGGAGGGCCCCATGAAGGAACTTGTGGAAGCGATTGCGAAGGCATTAGTCGATCATCCCGACCAAGTCCAGGTGCGATCCGTGGATGGGGAGCAAGTCACCGTGCTTGAGTTGCGCGTGCATCCCGAAGATCTGGGCAAAGTGATTGGACGGCAGGGGCGGACAGCGAAGTCCATCCGTACGATCCTCGGCGCCGCCGGAATGAAAATTCGGAAGCGCCTGACGCTTGAAATCCTCGAATAGTGTGCCCGCGGAAGAATTCACCGGCGTAACGCTGGCGAGAATTCTGCGTCCTCGCGGCCTGCGCGGTGAAGTGGCCGCCGAAATCCTGACTGATTTCCCCGAGCGTTTACCGAAGTTGCGCGAAGTGTGGCTCGCCGACGGGCGAAGCGCGCCCCGGCGCGTCCGCGTGCAGCGCTGCTGGCTGTCGCCCAGCCGGGGCGGCCAGGCCATTTTTCATTTTGCGGAGGTTGACAGTATCGAAGCCGCGAAAACTTTGCGCGGACTGGAAGTTCAGGTGCCCATCGAGCAGCGCGCGCAACTCGACGCCGGAAATTACTTTGTCAGCGATCTGGTCGGTTGCGAAGTGTGGGAAGCGGGCGCTTCGTCGGCGCTCGGTTCGGTGCGCGACGTGGAATTTCCAGGCGGCGCGCCGTTGCTTGCCATCGATACGAGCGAGGGCGAAGTCCTGGTGCCGCTCGCCTCCGAATTTTGCGTTCGCATTGACGTGAAAGCGAAGCGCATCGATGTGATCCTCCCGGAAGGCTTGCGCGATTTGAATCGCGGCTGACCCCTGCTGCGATACACTGTCCCTGCCATGCAGTTTGAGATCATCACGATTTTCCCTGAATTCTTTGCCGGTCCGCTGGATTACGGGATCGTGCGCCGGGCGCGCGAAGCGAATCTTGTGGAGGTGCGCGTGCACGATCTGCGCGCCTTCACGCACGACCGCCATCGCACAGTCGATGACCGCCCATTCGGCGGCGGCGAAGGCATGGTGCTGAAACCCGAGCCGCTGTTCGAAGCCGTGGATTCGCTTGCGGGCGCGGATCTCGCCGCGAGCTCTCGCACCGCCGTTGTGTTGTTGTCGGCATCCGGGAAATTATTTCGCCAGGAGACGGCGCGCCGATTTGCGCAGCTCGATCGGATCATCTTGCTGTGCGGGCGCTATGAAGGAGTAGACGAGCGCGTGGCCGAACATCTCGCCACGGACGAGCTCTCCATCGGCGATTTCGTGCTATCCGGCGGCGAATTGGGCGCCGCGCTCATCGTGGATGCAGTCACGCGACTAATCCCCGGCGCCCTAGGCAACGAAGATTCCACAGTGAACGAATCTTTCAGCGCACTCGAGGCTGCGGGTAGCGAAGGGACGTTTTCCACCAGTCACCAGTCACTAGTCACCAGTCACCTCCTCCTCGACTTCCCTCACTACACGCGCCCCGCGGAATTCCGCAGCTGGAGCGTGCCGGAAGTATTGCTCGGCGGAAATCACGAAGAGATTCGCCGCTGGCGTCTGCAAAAGGCCTTGGAAAAGACGCGGCGGAATCGCCCGGATTTGTTGGGCAACGCTGGCCCGCTGTTCGAAGACGCAGACAAGATGCGCAACGCTTAATCAACTTCACAACGCATATTGGGATGGCTTTTGGTGGCGCAGGCTTCAGCCTGTGGGTGTTTGTCCTTGAGAGGACCAAACCCCACAGGCTGAAGCCTGCGCCACTTCAATGCGGAGGCCCGGGATACGGCCGCACGATCGAATCGTCCTCATCCGGCTCGTAGAGCAACACATCCCGATTTCGGAAATAGTTGAACAAAGGTCCGAGGTCCATTCCGGGGATCTCGCGCGCCCAGACCGTCTTCGCATGATCGATGTCGGCGTCGTTGTAAACGTACTCCTCGCCTGAATTGTGATCTTTCGAATAGCGGACCAGGACGAGGTGTTCGCCGGGGAGCGCCGCGAGCTGCTTTTCGACCGGCTTTCGAAAGGGCTCGTTCAGGTCATCCACGTAGGGAAAAGCGTCGGCGTAGAGATTCCTTTGCGTTTCGCAAAGCTGCAGCACGATCGCAATCACCAGCAGAAGTTCGCAGCCCGCGCTCAGACATGCCCGCCACGACGCCACGGGCCGCCTGCCGAGCGATAAACCCACACGCAATAGGAACAAGACCAAGAGCGGGACCGCGAGCGCTAACACGCTGTGACGATGCGACCATTCGAACAAAGCGCTCGGCTGGGAAACCACTGCCTGCGCGAAATAG
>JBGQJJ010000108.1:0-7430 GCA_041498955.1 Terriglobia bacterium | reverse complement strand
GATCCAAGAATACTTCCCCGAGAGAACCGATCCGTCCGGCTATGCTCAATCGGAACTAAACAAGGTAGTGTTGCGTTTGAATCAACGCTCGCGAACGAATTTAGCTTTTGAGACTTCTGCAAGTGGACTTCGAACTTGTATTGCGTCGACCCTTTGAGACCACCCAGTCCTTCGGGATCCGAACTGATTCAGGAGCCCTCTGCCCAGCGACGGAGCAGTTTGTTCCAAAGCGGAAGCAAGGTATAATTCAGCAAGTCCATCCGGCTCGTTCGCTTGGAGCGGTTATCGCGCCTATGCCGAAGATCAGCTTTACTTTAAACGGGAAAGCCACCTCGTGCGCCTATGAGCCGGGGATGCACTTCCTCGAAGTTCTGCGCGAGGAGTGCGGCATCGTTTCCCCAAAGAATGGCTGCGCTCCGGAAGGTACTTGCGGCTGCTGCGCGGTTCTTGTGGATGGGCGCCCCGCACTTTCTTGCCTGCGGAAACCTGAACAGATGGAAGGCCACGATGTGGTGACGCTCGAGGGCGTCCCGGCAGATATGCGGGAGGTGTTGGGCGAAGCGTTCGTGCACGAAGGCGGAGTGCAGTGCGGCTTCTGCATCCCGGGCATCGTGGTGCGCGCCTCTTCGATGTTGCGGCAAGGCTGCACGGAGGATCGCGAAGCTGTAAAACAAGGGCTCGTCGGCCATCTGTGCCGCTGCACTGGCTATTCGCGAATTCTGGACGCCATTCAGACCGCCGGCGAAGCCTGGAAAAACGGCGGAAAGCTGCCGCGCAACGAACCCCGCCGCCATTCCTATTTCGGTGAAGATTTCGGATTGAGCCGCAACCCGTCTTACGCAAAAGGCAAAAACGGAAATGGAAACGGCAAGCGGAACGGAAACGGATTCGGAATCGGAGACTCCCCTTCCCGCTATCGCGGCTTTGAGCAGGCACTCGGCGAGCGGCCCTTCGTCGACGACATGAGCGTTCCCGGCATGCTGCACGGGGCAATGGTTCTGAGCGAACACCCCCGAGCTAAATTCAATGCGATTGACGTGTCGGCTGCGCTGGCCATGCCGGGAGTCGTGAGGACCTTCACGGCCGCCGATGTTCCCGGGGAGCGCGGCACGGGCCTGAATTATCCGGACTTGCCGATCTTCGTGGCCATCGGCGAAACCACCTGCAATGTGGGAGATTTTCTGGCCATGGTGGTCGCGGACACCGCCTTCCATGCGCGCCAGGCCGCCGACAAAGTAAAAGTGGATTACACGGTGCTCGAACCGGTCACCGACCCGTTTGCCGCGATGGAACCCGGCGCGCCGCAAGTGCATCCCCCCGGCAACTTGTGGGTGCATGACAATGTGCTCGATACCACCGCCTTTTCCCGCGGCGATGTGGAGGCGGCTTTCGCCCAGTCCTCGCACATCATCGAGCAGACGTGGACTACACAGGCGGTCGAACCGGCATTTCTCGAACCGGAAGCCTGCTTGGCCATGCCCGAAGGCGACGGAATTAAATTTTACTCGCAGAGCCAGGGCTCGACGTTTGACCACAAGATGGTTGCCGACATTTTGAAGCTGCCGATGGAAAAAGTGAATGTCGAGTTGGCCGCGAGCGGCGGCGCGTTCGGCGCAAAAGAAGAACTCACGATCCAAGGGCAGACCGCATTGGCGGCGTTCCTGCTGCAACGTCCGGTAAAAACCGTCCTCACGCGCCAGCAATCGACGCAGCATCATGGCAAGCGCCATCCCATGACTCTGAAATACAAAGTCGGCGCGGACGCGGAAGGACATCTGCTCGCGGTGCGCGTGCGCATTGTGGGCGATACGGGAGGATACGCGGGAACGGGCGGCAAGTGCCTGTTGCGCGCGGCGTGCCACTCTTGCGGCGTCTATCGCGTGCCCAACGTGGATGTGAACTCCAAGGCTGTCTTCACCAACAATCCGACCAGCGGCGCCATGCGCGGTTTTGGCAGCAACCAGGCTCAGTTCGCGATGGAAGGCGTCATGGATATGCTCGCGGAAAAGGTCGGCGTCGATGGCTGGGAAATCCGCATGCGGAACATTCTGAATCCCGGCGACGCCTTTGCTACAGGTCAGATCATGCGCGAGAGCGTGCGCGGAATGCGCGTGGCGCTCGAGTCCGTGAAAGACATTTACAAAAATGCAAAGTATGCCGGCCTGGGCTGCGGGATCAAGAGCACTGGAATTGGGAATGGTGCCATTGAAAGCGGTTACCTAATTATTCGCGTTGTGGAAGGCCCCCGGCTGGAGATCTTGAACGGGTACACGGAAATGGGCCAAGGCGTTTTCACGACCGTTCGTCAAGCCGTTGTCGAGGAGACCGGTCTGTCACCCGACATCATGACGGTGCGCTGGGACAAGGAGATGGGCGCCAAGTGCGGCGAAGCATGGGCATCGCGCGCCACCACGCTCAGTTGCGCCGCGGGGCAGCGCGCGGGACAAAAGCTCGCCGCCGACTTGAAAGAGTTCCCTCTCGAGAAGTTGGTCGGCCGCGAGTACCGCGGGGAATACATCTGCGACTTCACAACACGTCCGGGCACTCCGGAAGCGATAAAAAATCCGACGACGCACATGACGTTCAGCTACGCCTGCCAACTCGTGATTCTCGACGACAACGGCCGCATGGAGCGCGTCGTGGCGGCTCACGACGTCGGCCACGCCATCAACCCGAAGGCTTGCGCGGGGCAAATCGAAGGCGGCGTGCACATGGGACTTGGCTACGCGCTCTCCGAAAATTTCACTTCCACCAAGGGAGTGCCCGATTCCCTGCTCTTGCGCGATTGCGGCATCCTGGGCGCCAAGCATACGCCGAAGATCGACGTGATCCTGATTGAAGTCCCCGATGAAATAGGCGGGTATGGTGCAAAGGGAGCCGGCGAAATAGGATTGGTTCCTACGGCAGGCGCTGTGGCTGCCGCTTTGCATTCTTACGATGGAATTCGCCGCTTCAGCCTGCCGATGCAGGATTCCCCTGCGGCTGCGCCCTCCGTCCCGAAATCCCGCAAAAAGAAGGCTATCCCCGCAGGCGTCCTGTCTTCAAACGTAGAAAATACAACTTCGAAAAGCCGCTAGTCAGAATTTCTCACTCGATCAACGGAATCTGGTTGGCACAAACCGCATGGATTGAAACCCGGGAACGCCAATCTCCCGATTGGCGGGTTGCGCAACGCCAATCGGGAGATTGGCGTTCCCGGGCTTCATCACCGGCAGATTTTTCTTCATTTTAGGCGAATCGTTCGAACAGTGTTGCGATCATTCGCGGAGCGCGAATGCAAACAGGCTGTTCCCGGACGCGATGGTGATGTACTGTTTGCCATCGACCTGGAAACTGATCGGCCCGGCAATGATTTCACCGCCCAGGTTTTGCTTCCACAGCAGCGCTCCTGTGCGGGCATCCAGAGCCTGGAAATATCCTTCCCGGCCGCCGACGAAGAGAAGGTCCGTAGCAGTAGTCAAAATTCCGCTGGTGTTGACGTCGTGCATTCCGAACTTCCACTTTTTCTCGCCGGTCTGCGGATCGAGAGCCACGACGCCGCCAGTGGCCAGGGCTTCCGTGTAGGTATTGACGGGCCCCTGGCGAACGCCCCCAGGGTTATCAGCCCCGGGAATTGGGGCGGTGTTGGCGCCGCCGGTGAAGCGAGTACCTTCTTTAAATTCCGCCTTCACGCCGGTGAAAATCGTGCCGTAATCTTCCCAGGTGGAGACATAGAACAGCCCAGTGTGCGGGCTGTAGGACGGAGAATACCAGTTCGTTCCACCCTGGATGCCCGGATACGTCGTCACACCCGAAGGCTGCGGCGTAGTGACCGGCCGGCCGTTGGCATCGAGGCCGCTCGCCCAATTGACCTTTACGAATGGTTTTCCGTTGAGAAATTTGCCCGTACTGCGATCCAAAACGTAGAAGAAGCCGTTGCGATTGCCCCAGAGCATCAACTTGCGCGGGCTGCCGTTCCAATTCGCGTTGGCCAGGACAGGAACCTGCACCGAGTCGTAGTCGTAGGGATCGTGCGGCGAAAATTGGAAGTACCACTTCATCTTGCCAGTGTCGGCATCGAGGGCCAGCACGGAATCCGAGTAGAGATTGTCGCCTATGCGCTGAACGGCGTTAAAGTCCGGGCCCGGGTTGCCGGTGCCCCAATAAGTTAAATTTAGATCGGGGTCATAAGAACCGGTCATCCAAACCGCGCCGCCGCCATGCTCCCAATCGTTTCCCTTCCAGCTATCGTGGCCGGGCTGATCGGGATCGGGAATTGTGTCGAAGCGCCAGGCTTGTTTGCCAGTTCCGGCTTCATAGGCCGAGATGAAGCCGCGAATACCGAACTCGCCTCCGGCAACGCCCACAATCACTTTATCTTTCACCACTAGCGGCGCCATTGTCATGGCATAGCCTGAGGCGGCATCGGCCACCTTCGCATTCCAAAGCGCGTGGCCGTCCTTGGCGTCGATGGCGACCAGGTGCGCATCAACGGTGGCCATGAAAAGCGTGTCTCCGAGGATGGCGAGGCCGCGATTCACAATGCCGCAGCAAGGCCTGGAAGCGGGAGAGGTGGCGTAGTGGTAGACCCAGAAGGCGCGGCCCGTCTTGGCGTCCACTGCCACGACGTCATTGGGCGACTGCGTGAGGTACATGATCCCGTCGACGACGAGCGGCGTGGTTTCGAACTTCTGCAGCGACTGCACCTGAAAGACCCATTTCAGCTCGAGGTTCTTCACGTTCGAAGGGTCGACTTGTTTGAGAAGACTATAGCGCTGGCTGGCGTAGCCGCCGGAATAGGTCAGCCAGTTCTGCGGTTCATCGCTCGCATGGAGCAGGCGCTCAGGCGTTACCTGGGCGCGGAGCGCGAAAGGAATCAGGAAAGCAAGGAGCAGAAAGAAGGACGTACGCCGTGAGTGATTCATTTCACACCTTTCAGGGAAAGAAGGTACGCCTCCAGGTCGGCCAGCTCCTGGGCGTTGAACTTATCTTTGTAGGACGGCATGGGCGTGGTCTTGAGAACTGTGAATTCGCGTAGGTCGGCTTTCGTGAGAGAAACCAAACGCTCTTGCTCGTCGATGAGTTGTACAGTGTACGTGTCTTCATTGAGGCGGCGGCCGTTGATGATTTTCCCGTCCTTGGTCACCGCGCGCACGGCCCGGTTGGCCGGCAGCATCATGCCAGCAGGATCGAGCAGCGTTCGGTGAAGGAGTTCAGCAGTGCGGAGCGCGCCGACGTCGCCCAGGTCGGGAGCGACGCGCGGGCCTTTTCCGTTCACGGCATGGCAGCTCGCGCAGTTGCCCGCGCCCGCGAATATTGACTGGCCGCGAGCCGCGTTGCCAATCATGGAACCGCGCGCATCGAAACTGCTCATGTTGCGAAGGTAGGAGACAATGCCGGTAAGTTCGGACGCGCCAAATGCGAAGGGCTGCATGGCGGTGCCGGGGACGCCGTTAGTGATCGTGGTCCGCAGATCATTGTCGGAGACGACGCGCTTGAATTGGCCCGCGCGAAAGTTGACGCCGGGGATTTGATCGCCGGACGTGCCGTGGCATGTGGTGCACTGGGTCGCGAAAATCTGCGCGCCATACTGAATGTCGGCCGGAAAATACTCAGGAGCGCGGTCCTGGCCCTGAGCGAACGCGGCTGGTCCGCGAAGCGCTAGGACGGCAAACACGATTACGCACAGCATCAGATTGCCGAATGACAGCCACCGAATATTCACGGAAGTACCCCCGCTTGAGCCAGAATTCTCAATTCCACAAATCCAATTTGATTTCGTATCGCGAAATATACACCCGCCCGGCGATGTTGGGAAGTCTAGTCCTGATATCTCACCACGATTCGAGTGATTGGATCGGCGGCCACGGACTTTGCATTGCAGAGCGAGGGTTGGGAGCGCCGGCGGGACGCCGGCGCTACCAAACACGCACCACCAAGTCAATTTCGCACGAAATCCAAATCTAAGCTGTACCCGCCGAGAGGAATCCAGGCTGGCAAGCAGGATTATTGTTGCGCTCTGACGCTCTTGAACCGCGGGAACAATTGCAAAGCGTTTTCCCGTTCGATGGCCTGAAGGTCGCTCGCCTTCAATCCCACCTCGGTCAACCCTTTGGCCACCGCCCCCGCGCTCGAGAACGGGAAATCGGTGCCAAACAGGATATGCGAGACAGGCACCAGCTTCAGAATCGTCGGCCAAGGGTAGGGGCCATACAAATTCGCGGTGTCGTAATACAGTTTCTGCACTTCGTAGAGCAGGCCCTTCGGCAGCCGCTGCGCGATGTCGGGTCGCGTTGCCAAGGCGCCGAACCGCGTCATCAGGTATGGCATCGTTCCGCCGCCGTGAGAAAAGATGAAACGAATGTCCGGATAGCGCGAAGCGGTGCCGTCGAAGACAATGCTTGCGATTGCGCGCGTCGTGTCGGTCCCGAGCTCGATCAGGCCCGGAGCTAACTCCGGTTGCAGATCTTTGCAGCACTCCGCTTTCACGGGGTGTAAGAAGACTACAGACTTGCGCCGGTTCAGTTCTTTCATCACAGGCTCGAACGCGGCGTCGCCGGGATACTTTCCCTGATAGCTCGTCATCAGGCACACGCCGTCGGCCTTTAGTGTGTCCTGGCTGTATTCGATCTCGCGAAGACAGCCATCGACGTCGGGCAGCGGAACGGTGGAGAACATACCGAAGCGGCCAGGATGATCGGCCATCAGGCGCGCGCCGTAGTCGTTGCATTCCCGCGCGAGTTTGCGCGCCGCCTCGTTATCTCCGAACCAAACGCTCGGCTCGCTGGTCGAAACGATAGAGGTCGCAACGCCGCTCTTGTCCATGTCCTCGACGGCCTTGCTGGGGGTCCACAACTCCAAGGGACGCTGGTTCGTCTTTCTCGCGGCAATGGCGGCGATAAATCCGGGCGCTGAAAAATGGTTATGGACGTCAATTCGATAGGGCCGCCCGGGGACGGCGGTTGGCGCCTGCGCACGCAGGAAAGCATCCGGAAGAACCGCGGCGGCGCCGAGCGCGCCCAAACCAGCAAGGAATTTCCGCCTCGCTATGCCAGTCAAAAGCGGCGGGCCATCTTTTTCCATTGTGCGATCCTGGATTTTGAAGTTCACTGAGCGCTAACTTACACCGTGATTCCCAATCCACGCAAACTTTAGTGATAGAGAAAAAGTGCGCGGCAGGGATCTCTCCTATTGCGGCCAAGTAGCCGCGGGATCGAGGTTGATGATGGGTTGCGCGCCGGAGACCGGAACCATGGGACGCAGATACGGCCGGGCAGCCGCTTTGTGGCAAGAGTAGCATTCCTCGAGCAAACGCTTATACTCCACGGCGAATTCCTTGCTGTCCTTCATTTCGATCGCTTTGTGCACCTTGGGCAATGTGCCGTTGTCGATTCCGTCGAAGATGGATTGCATATCCACGGGATTGCCGTCGGCGCCTTTCGGACTTGGAT
>JBGQJJ010000107.1:0-7589 GCA_041498955.1 Terriglobia bacterium | reverse complement strand
CCATCGGATTTTCCGTTGGTCTGGCCAATCGAAATCACGGCGGGGGGAAGCAGGACCTCTCCAAGCGCTTCGCGCTGCCCGCACCACAGCTGCTGGACGCCCTGGAAACTCGGGCCGTATTCCAAGCCGGCATTTCTCAAAGACGCATAAAGCTGCGCGGCTGTCTTGCGCTGCGGACACCGGGCCCGTATTTCGTCCAGGCTATATTGTTCCTCGGCGCATCGGACAAACTCCGCGACCTCCATGCGCATGTCGCCGGAAGCGTGCAAGGTCCACGCTGGATTCTCGTGGCTGCCGTTCAGGTTTGCGTTGGAACTGTAGATCTGGAAAGAAGCGCTGCCGCTCGATGCCGGGGAGGCAACCAACTGTAAAGTGCGCGTTCCCGAGGCGGGAAGAATCAGCGCTTCCTGGAACGCTATGTTGGATAAAACCGGGGAGCCGGTTCCAAAGAGTTCCGTCGAAGCCGCGCGCGCCATTTCCAGATATGCGGAAGCGGGAAGAACGACGGAGCCCTGAACTTTGTGGTCGTTCAAGTAGGGAAAGGTATCGATTCCGATCTTGCTCTGAAACTGCGCCATGGGCAGAGCGGAGTTCACACGCTCTCCAAGCAGAGCGTGCACCGGCTTCGACGCCACACGCGGGCCCGACGTGTTGGGCGGATCTTCCCAGCATCGCTCTCGCTCGAAGGGATACGTCGGCAGAGGTATTTTCAACGGCTGGTAAGGTTCATCGAAAGCCTTCCAATCGATGCTGGCGCCGCGAACGTACAATGAAGCCAGGCTCGCGAGCATGCCCTGCCAAGCGCCGCGATCGCTGTCGAGCGAAGAAAGCCAAGTGGTCTTGGTTCCCGGATCGCGGAGACGCTCGGTTCCGAAGAAGCTACTGGGAGGACCCACTTCCAGGAAATGGTCGTAACCTAGCGCCTCGAGTGTTTCGATTCCTTCTTCGACCTGTATGCTCCGCAGAACGTGAAGCCGCCAATAATTGGCATCGGGAATTTCGCCTTCCGCCAAAAGTTTTCCCGTGAGGCCGGAAACGAACGGCACGCGGGGCGCTTGGAATTTCACTGCCTCTGCCGCTGCATCGAATTGGTCAAGCATTCGATTCAGTTCGCCGTCATGAAGAGCCAGCTTCGTGAGGCGTGCGCGTTCGACGATGAGTTTCAATGCCTCTTCGCAGGTTAATACGCCGGAAATTACCGCTCCCGCGTATTCTCCGACGGCCGCGCCCAGCACGGCGTCCGGCTCGATGCCCCAGGATCGCCAAAGTTCCGCCAGAGCGAATTCCAGGGCAAAGAGCGCCGGGTCGCGGCGCTCCGCGTCGTTCTGTCCCGTGGAAAGCGCGGCGACCAATGAATCATTCGTGCGCGAATCCAGAAAACGCGAGCAGCGATCCATCGCCAAACGAAACACCGGTTGGGTGCCGTAGAGCTGGTACGCGGCGCGGGAATTGCAACCCTCAGCGGCAAATAGAAAGGCGACGCGCGGCCCGTCTTTTATCGTGGAGTGTCCGGCCCGCAGTTCCGCCCCGGCACTCTGCACGGGATGCCCCGCCGCAAAGGCCGCGAGCGCTTCCCGCAGTTGCTCTTTGCTTTCAACGATCACGGCCACGCGACGCGCGAAGTGCGATCTGCCGGCGTTGGCGGTGAAGCAGATGTTCATGAGGTCGTCTTCAGGATGTTCCGCAAGATGCCTTTCGTAGCGGCTGGCGAGGTTCTTGACCGCGCTTTCCGTCCGGGCGGAAAGCGTCAAGATGTGACAGGGGCGGCTCGGCAAACCTTCCGGCCGGGACCGCGCCGGCGCTTCTTCGACAATCATGTGAGCGTTCGTGCCGCCAAATCCAAAACTGCTCACGCCCGCGAGACGCCGTTGCGCGCGCGGCCAGGGCTCGGGCTTGCTGGGAATAACGATTCGTGAGCCGGCCAGGGAGATCCGCGGATTGAGCTTGGTGAAATGCAGCTGGCCGGGAATTTCATCATGTTGAAGGCAAGTCAGCACCTTGGCCAGGCTGGCCATTCCCGAAGCGTTTTCCAGGTGACCGATGTTGGCCTTCACGGAACCCAACAGGCAGAGTGGTTCCCCGGGCGTAGCCTTTCCCAGCACTCCCTTGATGGCCTCGACTTCGATGGGGTCGCCGATCGATGTGCCGGTGCCATGAGCTTCGATGTAGGTCAGCTCGCGCGGAGCAACTCCCGCTTGAGCCAGCGCCTCGCGGATGACGGACTGCTGGGCCGAGGCGTTGGGGGCGGCGATGCCCGCGGTGCGGCCGTCCTGGTTCACCGCCGAGCCTCGCACGAGCGCGAGAATATGATCGCGGTCGCGCAGCGCGTCGGAAAGGCGCTTGAGCACAACCGCGCCGCAGCCTTCGGCGCGGACGTAGCCGTCGGCCCTGGCGTCAAACGTCTTGCAGCGGCCGTCGGGAGCCATCATGCGGGCGTGCGAAAAAGCGATGGTGACTTCTGGAGAAAGGATGAGATTGACGGCGCCGGCGATCGCCAGATCGGATTGCGCGCCGCGCAAACTTTCGCAGGCCATGTGAATCGCGACGAGAGAGGACGAACAGGCGGTATCGATCGCAACGCTGGGTCCACGCAGGTCCAGCAAGTAGGAAATGCGGTTCGCCGCGATGCTGTGCGCGTTGCCCGTTCCCAGATAGGCGTTGATCGTCTTGAGGTGATCCTGGGACGTGAGGATCACGTTGGAGTAGTCGAATCCGCCGATGCCGACGAAAACGCCCGTTCTGCTCCCCGCCAGCTTGTCCGGTGGCTGCCCCGCATTCTCGAGAGCTTCCCAGGTCGCTTCGAGCAGCAAGCGTTGCTGCGGATCCATCGCCGCGGCTTCGCGTGGCGAGATGCCGAAAAAATGCGGATCGAACCGGTCGATCCCGGGAAGGAAACCTCCCCAGCGCGTGCTCATCTTGCCCGTGGTTCCGGGGAGAGGGTCGAACAGCGCGTCGATATCCCATCGATCGCGCGGAATTTCCGAGATGGCATCCACGCCGTTTCGCAGCAAAGTCCAAAATTCCTCGAGGCCGTCGGCGCCTGGAAACCTGCAACCCATGCCGACGATGGCGATGGGATCGGCGCCGCCAATTTCCGGACAGTTTCTTTCGTGATGTTCGTGATTGCCATTCCCGTGCGCGGTTCCGTTCCCGTTCGCGTTGCCGGCCAGGCGATGGGAAAAGGACTGCGTGCTCAGGTAGTCCCACACAAGGCCGCTTCGAGGCTGGCTCGCGCCGTTCTGTTTGCGATCGGCGCGGCCCTCGCGATCCCGCCATTCGTGCACCACGTCGAGCGTGCCGGCGAGAAACGCTTCGCGGCAGGCATAGCGCTGAATTTTTCCGCTGGAGGTTCTGGGAATGCTCCGCGGCTCGATGAGGATGACGGCGTCGGGATGAACTTCGTGCGATTCGGTGAGCGCGCGGCGGATCGCGGCGACCACGTCCTCGTATGGGACGGATGCGCGGTCCTTCACTTCCTGAACGATGACCAAACGCTCCGCTCCGTCCACGTCCATGGAAAACGCGGCGCCGCAAGCGGGCCGCAGCGCGCGGTGACTCCGCTCCACCGTGTGTTCCAAATCCTGGGGATAGTGGTTGGAGCCGCGAATGATAATGAGATCTTTCAATCGTCCCGTGACGAAAAGTTGACCGCGATCGAGAAATCCGAGATCGCCGGTGCGAAGGAAGGGGCCTTCGCCGGTGGCTAGATGCGCGCCGAATGTCTCGTCCGTTTCCGCAGGCTTGCGCCAATAGCCGCGCGCCACGCTTGGACCCGAAACCCATATTTCACCGACGCGGTCCAAGGCGCATGGCGCCAAAGTTTCGGGATCGACAATCGCGACTTTGAGATCCGGCGCGATTCCTCCGCAGGCCACCAAAACGCGGGTGCCTGCCACGCCCTCTTCCGCCGGCTTGATCCGATTTCGCTGCAACTCGTCCGCGAGCACGGCCGGCGCGAAAGGCACGCCGCCATCCGAATGGCCGGAAACGATCAGCGTCGCTTCCGCCAGTCCGTACGCGGGGCGGAATGCCTCTTGCCGAAAACCGAACGGGCCAAACGTTTTGGCGAATTGCGCAAGCGTGTCCGGGCGCACCGGCTCGGCGCCGCACAGCGCCACCTTCACACTCGCAAGATCGAGCGGCGCGCGCTGGTCGGCGGAAATTTTTTGCGCGCAAAGTTCGTAGGCGAAATTTGGGCCGACCATCGTGGTCGCCCGATAGCGCGTTACCGCCGCGAGCCAGCGGATGGGGCGCTGTAGAAACGACGACGGCGGCATCACGATCATCTCACCGCCCGCATAGACCGGCTGGAGCAAGCCGCCGATCAGGCCCATGTCATGATAATGCGGCAGCCAGGTGACGCCGATGCTTTCCGGTGAAAACTGAAAAACTTCCCGCAGACATGCCAGGTTGTGCAGCAAATTGCCGTGCGTCACCATGACGCCGCGCGGCGTGGCGGTCGAGCCTGATGTGTATTGGAGGAACGCCAGCGTTTCGAGAGTCCCGCCGGGCGCGCGCCATCCCTCGGCGGGCGCCGCGAGCAAATCGTCGGTGGCCAGCCACTGCAATTTCTTGAGCTCCGGTGCGCGCTTGAATAAATCTTCCGCCTGGCGCCGGATCTTTGCTGTCGTCAGCACGAACCGGGCTTCGGAATCCGTGGCAATGGCCAAGAGGCGCGGAATCTGCCGATGAAGGCGCGCGGGAAAAACCGGGACCGCTACAACTCCGGCGTACACGCAACCCCAGAATGCGGCGATGAATTCGAGTCCGCCGGAATAGAAAAGCAGGGCGCGATCTCCTGCCGCGGCGTGCGGCGCGAGCGCAGACGCGATGGCGCGGGCGCGCGATTCCAGCTCTTCGTAAGTGAGGCGGGACTCTTCGTGTTCACCGTCGGCCAGAAAGCGGAAAGCGAGGCGCGGGCCGTGCTCCGCCGTTCTTGCGCGGAGCAATTCCGTCAAATTAGCAAGGCGCGCGTCACGATCTGATGAGAAAGTGGCCAACGTTTCTATCTCCCAGGATGAAACAAGTGCGTTAGAGTTGCGATGAATACCTGTAACTTATCTCGTGCGTCCCCACCAGGGACAAACCCACACAGGCTGAAGCCTGCGCCACTGAGTGGGCGTTGCTTGCTTGACACATCAGGGGCTAAAGCCCAGTTTTTGCCAGTGTCTTGATGTCGCGGCTGAAGCCGCGACCCACAAAACCCGTTTATGACTTTTAGCGGTTTCGAATAACTTTCCGCTGACCGTTGCCTTGCTACTCTTTCTTCTCCAGCGCCTCCGGGGTGAACAGGGCGGCGTCCAGTCCGGTATTCAAATGAACCTCATCAATCGTCAAAACCGATTTCGTGCCTTCGAGCAACGAGCGCATTTCCGTCTTCCGCGCGCCCCAGATCCCGGACGCTTTGCGTAGTCCGCTGGCGTGCATCTCGCGCACCTTGCGTCCATCCGGATCGTACATCTCCGCATGCAGAATGCAGGGTACATCCTGCGCCACCCAGTAATAAATGAATTTATATTGGGAACGCTCCGGCGCGACGGGAGTAGCCACCAGCTTGAATGTCTTATGATTCTCGATATTATCCTCAGCTGGTAGTGGCTGATACGTGAAATCATCGAGCGAGCGTTCGGCGATATCTTCGTAGGTGAAGTCGCTCCCTGCGAAACGCTCGGAGCGTTCCCGCGGCGCCACCCCGCGCACGCGTTCGGTCGCGGGCGTGTAGATCCACTGGCGGTCGGTTACGCCCGGCTGGTTGATCGAAAGAAGCGTGACGCCGCGAAGCTCCGGCGGGTCGGTAAAGCGGACCAGCGTCTTGCCGTTGCCGAACGAACCCACCCGGCTGAGCGTAAACCGCTTCCGCACCGTGTGGCCGTCCTTGTCCGTAACCTCGAGCGTGGCCCGCAACGTGGCGTCGTGGCTGGTGTCCTGTTGATAGACGCCGGCCATGATCGCTTTGGCGTCGGTCTCGCCGAAAACGGGAAGCGCGCCAGAGGCGCAAAACGCCAGGAAGAGGAGTGTCGCGCTGGGGCGCGTTCCTCGCGAGGGCGAGCGAACTGTCGTGGCGCTACTCATAGCCGATCGCCTCGATCACCTGCATGGACGCCGCGTGCCGCGCCGGCCACACGGCAGCCGCGAGCGACACGGCCGTCACGACGGGCACGGAGAGCAAAACAAATTCCCAGGGGAAATAAAATGGCACCGCATAGCCGGCCAGGACCAGCGACACGGTATGCGACATGAACACGGTGATTAGAATTCCGGCCACCGAGCCCACGATCACGCCGACGACGGCCACCGCCACAGCCTCCAGCAATACCAGTTTCCGGATTTGCGCGCGCAGACCGCCGATGGCGCGGACGATGCCGATCTCGCGCCGCCGCTCCGACACGGAAATCAGCAGCGTGTTGACGATTCCGAGAATGGCGATCATCACGGCCACGACCAGCTGCATGTAATTGAGCGTGAAGAATTGGTCGACGAGGCTGGAGATCCATCGCTTGAACTCCGCATTGGTGTACACGAACGCGTGAAAGGAGCCGGCAGTGAGCCGCTCGACTTCTTGTTTCATCGCCAGTTGATCCACGCCCGGATTCAGATCGACGTCGATGAAATCCACCGCATCATCTTCCCAATACTTTTTGTATATAGCGCGGTCCATGAAAATGGTGCCCTTTTCCGAGCGGTAGTCGTCGAGAAAGCCCAGGATCGGCAGCTCCAGCGCGCCTGTCGGCGATTCGAGAGTCAGCCGATTTCCGACGCCGACTCCCCAACGCGTGGCAAAATTTCTGGACACCAGCACGCCCTCGCCTTTTGTCAGCCGCTCATATACGGTCCGAGAGTCCGCGCCCTCGATGGCTTTTTGCGAGCGCACCAGGAAGCCATCCATTTCGATGGCATTCACAGCCGCGGTGTCGCCTCGATAGGGAATGGCCGTGAAGCGGACGTTTTCGATGCGGTTCACTCCGGGGAGCGCGGCGATCTGCCGGCCCAGATCCTCGGTGAAATGGTAGCTGGTCGACCGCAACATCGCTGACGTGGCCACGAAAATGTCGGCGTTGAGCACCTGGTTCATCCAGCGGTCGATCATTTGCCGGTAACTCTGGATGTAAGACGCCGTGGAAAAAACAAACATCAGCCCGACCATCAGCGCGCCGACAGTCGCCGCGCTTCTGCGCGGCGTCTGAATCATGGCGTCGACGGCGAGGGCGCCTTCCGATCCTCCCGCCCAATTCAAGATCGGACGCAACGCGAGCGCCGACCAGAGCACCAGCTTCGGCAGCACAATCGTCAGGCCCAGCAGAACAATCGCGGCGAAAGCGAATTGAATCGGCAGGCCCAGCCGCGACGGAGTCCAGAATACGAGAGCCGAGCCCGCCGCGATCAACAAAACGCCTCCACCCATGCGCCTCCACCCCAGCACGGATTCCCGGTGACGCGCCTCGATATTGTGCAACGCCAGCGCGGGGTCCAGGCACGCCGCGCCGCGCGCCGGGAACCATGCGCCAATCATGGACGCGGCGACTCCCAGTACAAACGCGATCGCGCACTGATCGAGGTGCAACCTGGCAGGCGAGGCCGTGGCCACAACT
>JBGQJJ010000106.1:0-7594 GCA_041498955.1 Terriglobia bacterium | reverse complement strand
CGCTCGGCCCTTGATTTTGATGCGCGAACACCGCCCATGGAACGCCACGAACTGGAACAGCTCCTGGACTTCGCAACGCGGGACTGGCGCGCGGATTGGCGCGGAAATTTTGGCGGGGAGAAAACGCAGGTGGAAAGAGGCGCCGATCTCGTGGCGCTTTATCTCTACGTTCATCGCGTGCGTGATTGCGAGCCCGGCGTGTATCGCTGGGATCGGGCAAACCGAAAGCTCGAACATTTGCACGTCGGCAATGTGCAGCGCGTCGCGGCTTTTCTCAGCCTCGAACAATCCCTCGCGGGAAACTCATGCTTCACAATTTCCATGATTGCGGATTTAGGAGAGGCGGCGCGAGTGTTCGGCAACCGCGGCTACCGCTACGCATATTTTGAAGCAGGCGCAATCGGACAACGGCTTTACGTCGGGGCGGAAGCGCTGGGTTGGAACGCCACCGGCATCGGCGCATTCTACGACGACGATGTTCACCGCTATTTAGGCTTCCTCGATGAGGGAACGGAATCCGTTGACGCATCGGTTCGTGAAGCGGAAAAAGCGGCGCTGGTCATGCTGGGTTCGCCGGCTTCCCGCGCCGCTGCGCAGAGTCAAAAACCGGGCGAGTTCGCTCCCGTGATTTCCGAATCCGGCGAAGAGCATCTTGCAAATCCGGAACAGGTCCGGGAAAAAAATGGCAATGCGGTACGTCACAAGGATCCGCGCAATCTCCCGCGCCAAGTCATCTATCACTTTGCCGTCGGCCGCGCCGTTCCCGACCCGCGGCTCGAGGCCTGAACCCGCATGATCGGCATCCTGGTGTGCGGGGACAACCACTTCATTGTGAGCGGTCCTCTCCCCGATCGAGTCACTGCCCTGTCGCTGTCCCGGCACTGGTCCATCATCCAAATCGGGCGAACGACGCCTCCCTACTTGCGGAGTTGGAGCATTGTCACGCGCGCGTTCCGGGAAGACCTGGAATGGGCAGTGGTCGTGCCGGGCGATGGCGAGGTCACGCCCGCCGTGGCGCAGTTGCTCAAAGAATTGTCGGCAAGAGGGATCACGATCCGCGAGGGTTGAAACCTGGGAACGCCAATCTCCCGATTGGCGTCGCGAAAACCGCCAATCGGGAGATTGGCGTTCCCGGGCTGTATCGCTACTTGATCTTTACGTATTTCCTCAACTTATGCGGACCCACGTCCGCCGCATAGATTGTCCCTTTGTCATCCGCCACGATTCCCGAAGCTCCGGAAATACGGTTCACGTCGGCTTGCGCCAGGTCAGGGTCGGGAATGAAGGCCGCGAGCGAGCCGTCCTTGGCGCTGCCGACGGTGATGCCCCGCAAGAAGCCCGGATTGACCGTTGAATTCGATTGCGAGTCGCTCACGTAGAGAGTGTCATCTTTCGCGATATACACGGCGCTCGGCCGGCCAAATTGTTTCCAGGCGACGATGAATTTTCCATCCTGGTCGAAGACTTGGACGCGGCTGTTGCTGCGGTCGGCAACGTAAACGTAGCCCCGGGAACCGCCGATAGAGATGTCGTGAGGTTGGTCAAATTCGCCGGGCCCCGACCCGTGATGTCCCCAGGTCTTGATGAACTTTCCATCCCTGGAAAACTTCACGACGCGGTCATTCTTGCCATGCCCGTCGGTCACAAAAATATCCCCATTCGGCGCAATGGCAATCCCAGACGGCTGATCGAACGTATCCGGACCATCTCCCTTAACGCCTTCCTTGCCGATGGTCATGAGGACTTTGCCGGTGGAGTTCATCTTGAAGACCTGGTGCCCGCGCACCACGCCGTCCGCGTCTTTCGCCGACATGCCGAGCACTGTCTCGCTGGCATTCGCGTCGCTCGCCCAGATGTTGCCCTGGCGATCCACTGTAAACCCGTGTGGAAACGCGAACATGCCGACCCCAAAGCTCGTCAGAAGTTTCCCCGAAGGATCAAATTCCAAAATCGGCGGGTCCGTGCGCCCAACGCACGTGGCGGCGCCGGCAGGTTCCGTGTTGAAGCACCGATGAAAAACCCAAATGTCCCCCTTGGGATCGATGTCCGCCCGGATCAATTCGCCCCAGTGGCCTCCATTCATGCTCGCAGGAAGAGTCGGCCAGCCCTCCTCCAGGCGATAGGGATTGGGGAGGTCGGTTTGCTTGGGATACTGAGTTTGTTGGGCGCGCGCGGAGAACACCGGCATTCCTGACGCCACCAGGACGACAATGAGGGTGAAACTTGTTCGCTGGAAAAATGTCATCGCATCACCTTTCGGCCGTGGTTCAACGACGGAATCGACGGCCCATTTCACCATGAATGTGCCCGTTCCGTCCCGAAATTCACGGGACGGAGCGGCCGCTACAAAACCGTCCTGCCTTGTTGCTGGTAGGTTTTGTAGAGGCCGCCCGCATTTTGGGCGGGCAGGTTTTTGTTTCATCCACCACGGAGCTAATTCGCAATCAAAGCGAACCAGTCGTTGACCTTCAATCCGCCTGTCCGTATAATGAGGGTTTCCGATTTGTGTCTGGAGGGGCGATGTACGCCGTGATTCGAACTGGTGGGAAGCAGTACCGGGTTGCGCCCGGAGATACGGTCAAGGTGGAGACCTTGCCCGGCAAGGTGGGCGGCAAAATTACGTTTGGAGACGTCGTCGCCGTAGCTACGGACGAAAAGAAACTTCTGACCGGGGCGGAGGCCGCCAAGGCCAAGGTGACCGGCAAGATCGTTTCGCAGGGACGTCATCCGAAACTCACGGTATTTAAATACCGCTGCATCAAGCAATACAAGATTGTCCGCGGCCACCGGCAGAATTACACAGCCGTCGAGGTCAGCGGCATTGAGCTCTAAGAGCTCCAAAGGAAATTGAGATGGCACATAAGAAAGGTGGCGGCTCCTCCGTAAACGGCCGCAACTCGCAGGGGCAAAGGCTGGGCGTGAAGCGGTTCGGCGGCCAGTTGGTCCATGCGGGAACGATTTTGATCCGCCAGCGCGGCACCAAGCACAAACCCGGTGTGAACGTCGCGCGCGGCAAGGACGATACGTTGTTCGCCCTGATTGATGGCGTCGTACTTTTCCAGGACAAGGGCCAGGACGGGCGCTACATCAGCGTCCTGCCGCAGGAGCAGGCAGCCGCAGCAACGCCTGCCGCTGCGCCAGCAAACTAACTGGATCTCGATTCGAGCAGGCGGCTCCGCGGATGCGGGGCCGCCTTTTGTTTTAGTAGGACAGCCACTCTTGGCTGTCCGCTTTTGAGACAGATTAAAAATTGCGCGGGGACAGCCAAGAGTGGCTGTCCTACTGTATTCTGAAGGGCGGAAGTGACCCATGGTGTTCGTTGATGAAGCCAAAATCTACGTGAAGGCCGGCAACGGCGGGAACGGCTGCATCGCATTCCGCCGCGAAAAATTCGTGCCGCGCGGCGGGCCTTCGGGCGGCGACGGCGGACATGGCGGCAGCATCTACCTCGAAGCGAATCCGCACGACAACACGCTGTTGCGCTACCGCTACAATCGCGAATTCAAAGCCGATCGCGGCCGCCACGGCGAGGGCTCGAATTGTTCCGGCCACTCCGGCGCGGACATGATTCTGGCCGTGCCCGTCGGCACCGTCGTCTCCGATGAAGACACGGGCGAACAGGTCGCAGATTTGACCAAGCCGGGCGAGCGCATCTTGATTGCACAGGGCGGGCGCGGAGGGCGCGGCAACCAACACTTCGCCAAACCGTGGCATCAGGCGCCGCGCGAATCGGAAGACGGCCAGCCCGGCGTGGAACGCCATTTGCATCTGGAGTTGAAGCTGCTCGCGGACATTGGCCTGGTGGGATTTCCGAACGCCGGAAAATCCACGCTCATTTCGCGAATTTCCGCGGCCCATCCGAAAATCGCGGATTATCCGTTTACGACCCTCCAACCCGGCCTCGGCGTGGTTTCCGCGGACGGCGCTCCGGGAAAACCGTCGGAAAAGGGTGGCGGGCGCACATTCGTGGTGGCGGACTTGCCCGGCTTGATCGAAGGCGCGCATACCGGCGCGGGCCTGGGCATCCGGTTTCTGAAGCACATCGAGCGCACGCGCCTGGTCGCGCATTTGATCGACACGAGCGACGCTTCCGACCGCGACCCCGTGCACGATTTTGAGATCATCGCGGGCGAGCTCGCCGCATTCAGCGAAAAACTTGCGGAGAAGCCCGTGATCGTCGTCGCCACAAAACTGGACGCCACGACGGACCGCGCGCGCCTCGAAAAACTGCGCGAGTTTTGCGCCGCGCGCGGACTCGAGTTTCACGCGATCTCATCCGCCTCGGGCGAAGGCATCCCGCAACTGGTGCGGGCCATGGCCGATGCGCTCGACCGCCTGGCGCCTCACGAGCCGCTGCAGGAAAACGCGGAAGATTCGGCGGACTTGCGGAAACCGCGCGAAAACGAATCTCCCGCATCGACGCATCCGGAGGACCGTTGAGCATCGCGCCGCCGGAACCCCACGGGGTTTCCCGAGACGAGCCGCGCGAGCGGCGCATCGCGCTTTTCGGAGGCACGTTCGATCCTATTCACATCGGCCACCTCGCCGTGGCGCGCGCTGCAGAGCGCCGCTTCCATCTGGACGAAATTCATTTCATTCCCACGGGACGTCCGCCGCACAAGCATCGCCCCGGAATGGCTTCCTACGCCGACCGCTACGCGATGGTGTCCATCGCCTGCGCCGATCATCCGAAGTTCGTCCCATCACTCGCGGAAGCCGGCGCGGGCCAATCCGGCCGCGAGATTTTTTATTCCGTCGATACGGTGAAGCACTACAAGCAGAGACTTCACGGCACGGGCGCGCATTTTTATTTTTTGCTGGGCGCGGATTCGTTCCTGGATATTCCGACCTGGAAGGATTACGAGACGCTGCTGGGCCTGTGCGATTTTATCGTGGCGAGCCGTCCCGGCTTCAACGTGGCTGCGTTGCGCCTGGTGATTCCGCCGGAACTCTTTGCCCGCCGCGGCGCCGAGCACGCGCCGCTCGATCCGCGCGCGATCGCGTTGCGGCGCACCGTGGTGTACGTGCTCGACACGGTGTCCAGCCACGTTTCGGCCACCGATGTCCGGAATCGCCTGGATCGAAACCATTCGATCCACGGGCTTGTGCCGCCGCGCGTCGAGGAATACATTAGCAAGAAGGCCCTTTACCGGTGACAGCAAGAAAGGATTCGATTCCGCCTCACGTTCGCGCGGCCATCGGCGCCGCGCTGGAAAAACAAGCGGCGGATGTTATCCTCCTCAATCTCGAAGGCCTTGGCGCGTTCACGGACTATTTTATTGTCTGCACCGGATTCAGTTCGCCCCAGCTCGAAGCCATCTGCGACGAAATTGAAAAGCAACTCAAGCGGAACGGCACTCGCCTGCTGCACCGCGAAGGCAAAGCCGGCAGCGATTGGATGCTGCTCGATTTCGGCGGCCTGATCGTGCATGTGTTCACCGAACGCGCGCGCCATTTTTACGATCTCGAGCGCCTATGGCGAGCCGCTCGCCGCCTCGAATTCAAAGAGCCGCGTGACGGAAGTTCGTTGCCCGGCGCCGTGGAGGCCGAAGGATGAGCGAGCCGCTCGCGGGGAACGCTCGCGGGGAACCCCGCATGCCCTGGATCGCGGAAGATCCCGCCTCGCGAGCGGTCCTGGACCTCGCGCGCAAAGTCGCCGAAACTTCCACGACGCTTCTCATCACCGGTGAGAGCGGCACCGGCAAAGATCATCTCGCGCGCCTGATTCACGAACTCGGGCCCCGGCGCGATGCGCCCTTCCTGAAGATCGATTGCGCCAGCCTGCCGCAGGAACTCGTCGAATCGGAATTGTTTGGACACGAACGCGGGGCCTTCACCGGTGCGGTCGAGCGCAAGTTCGGGCGGCTGGAGATGGCGGGCGCAGGAACCATCGTTCTGGATGAAGTCGCGGCGCTTTCACCGGCCACGCAGTCCAAGCTCTTGCGCGTGCTCGAGGAGCGGCAATTCGAGCGCCTGGGCGGCACCGAAACGATCACCATCACAGCACGCTTGATTGCCTTGACCAATGCCGATCTGGCGCGCCTGGTTTCCGACGGACAGTTCCGCGAGGATTTGTTTTTCCGCCTGAGCGTCCTGACGATTCCCGTGCCCGCGTTGCGCGCGCGTCCCGCGGACATTCTGCCGCTGGCCAATGCGCTGCTCGAACGCGGAGCGCGCGTGCACGGCCGCAAGGACATGACTTTTTCCGAGCCCGTGAAAAAAATGCTGGCCACCTATTCCTGGCCGGGCAACGTGCGCGAGCTGAGAAACGCGATCGAGCGCGCCCTGGTGTTTTGCGGCGGGGCGTCGCTTATTCCCGAAGATTTTCCGGAATCGGTGCGCGCGGCGGACTCGAGGTTTGGCGGCGCGCTGCGTTCGCTCGACGACATGGAACGCGACGCCATTCGCGCGACGCTCGAAGCGACGCGCTACAAAATCGGCAAGAGCGCGCAGATCCTGGGCATCAGCAGGAAAACCCTCCTCGACAAGCGCAAGAAGTACGGATTGAACTGAGCCTGAATTTCAAAGTGGATGCGGGAACGAGGGGTTGAAACCTGGGAACGCCAATCTCCCCGCCGCGGCGGGCGTCACGCAATCCGCCAATCAGGAGATTGGCGTTCCCGGGACCACCGATGAAAATTCACCTGGTCATGCTCGGAAAAACGCGGCGTCCGGAAATTCGGGCATTGCTCGACGACTACCTGGCGCGCATCGGGCGATTTGCCGATGTGCAGCTCACCGAATTGCGCGAGGATTCCGCCGCGTCACTGCGCAAGCTGGCTCTCGATTCCGCCGCTACGGTAGTTTTGCTCGATGACGCAGGGAAACCTCAAACTTCGGCGCAATTCGCCAAGTGGCTGGGAGAAACGCGCGACCGCGGAGCGCGCGAAATCGTGTTCCTGTGCGGCGGCGCGGAAGGTTTTCCCGAGGCGCTGCGCCGCCGCGCCACGCAAAAACTTCCCCTTTCTTCCCTCACCTTCTCACACGAACTCGCCCGCGCCATGCTCGCCGAGCAGCTCTACCGCGCCTTCGCCACCCTCGCGGGCCATCCTTACCCGAAATAACACGCTCCAACGACCAGCGCTCGTCGCACCACGAACTGATCCGCTACGACGAAAACGGAATGATCTGTTGGTCTTAGGGAGGATCCACGCGGGGAATCGGCGGGGGGACCATAGCTCCGGAGCCAATGGCATTTTAATTAGCGCAACCAATCCCTGAGGAGTAGAATCTAAGCAGTGTAAGGCAAACCACGAGTTCCCCCGTAAACTCGTCCGCAGGTCTTACGCATTTGTTGCGGAGGGCCTTAAAATGACCAAGCCATTCTCCGTACTACTCAAATCAGCATTCACAATTTTGTTTGCTTGTTCCGCCATCCCCGCATTTGCGCAGCACGGCGGCGGTGGGCATGGAGGTGGCGGCGGCTTTCATGGCGGTGGCGGAGGAGGCTTCCACGGCGGAGGCGCGTTCCGTGGCGGAGCTGGAATGCGCTCTAGCGCCGGAGGTGGGTTCCCCGGCGGCGGTGGCATGCGCAATAGCGCAGGCGCGGGGTTCCGAGGGGCGCCGTATTCGCCGCCTGCGGCTGGAGTAGGCG
>JBGQJJ010000105.1:0-7634 GCA_041498955.1 Terriglobia bacterium | reverse complement strand
CTGCAAGCCCTCCTGCATCTGTCGAAACTGCGTGAGAATCTGCTGCAGCGCTTTCACTTCCATGGTCTACTCCTCGCCCCGGCGTTTCACGTCGGAAATCTGGCCGCCGAATCGTTCCAGCATCGCGCGCACGATCGGATCCTGCTCGAACTTGGCGCGCAATTCCCGCGTGCCGTTGGAGGTCGTTCCTCCCACCGTCACGGCTTCCAGTTTAACACAGACGCGCACCGTCTGGCCGAGAATGCGGCTGGCTACGTTGCGCAAACGTTCCATGGGATCGCGCGACTGCAACAGCTCCGCGAAGGCGCGGCTCTCGGCGGGGAAAAATAATCGCACTTCGCCGCCGCTCATTTCCCACCGCGAGGCGTGTCCCACGAGTTCGCCCAGAAATTTTTCCTGCGTGAGAATTGCGTCCTTGATGGAATCGACTTGCGCTTCCACGAGCCCGTCGCCCGCGGCTGCC
Source organism: Terriglobia bacterium (assembly GCA_041498955.1). Classification (GTDB taxonomy): domain Bacteria; phylum Acidobacteriota; class Terriglobia; order Acidiferrales; family UBA7541; genus Palsa-360. The sequence continues at coordinate 7,171 of JBGQJJ010000105.1, read as the reverse complement.
GGCCGCGCGATCGTGCCCGGCATCGCGGCGGGAGCAGGTGCCACGTCCATTCGCTCCGGTACAGGATTTGTTTCTTCACGCATGGAAACGGTTGAAGCCGTATTTTCCGAACGCGGCGCGGGTGCGGCCTGCACTCTCGCCGGCGCAGCGGCAGTTCCCGCGCCCTGCGATGTCGCAGCGGCAAACGCTGCGGGAGCGCTCATTCGCTCGCGCGCAATAGGCGGCGCTTGCGCCGTGGCGCTTGAGGATCGCGCCGGCGCAGCTGCCGCGGGAGCTCCGCCCTTCAGATCGGCGAGAAGTTCTTCGAGCGGCGCCAGGCGCGCGGCATTCACCATGCGCAGCAGGCCCATTTCCAGGTGCAGGCGCGCGTCCGGCTTGCGGCGAAGATCTTCGTCGGTGTGCAAAAGGATCTGGAAAAAGCGAGTGAGGTCTTCCTCGCTGAAAAATTCCGCCGATTTCTTCAACCGCGGCCGCTCGTCGCCGGGCGCGGCGATCAATTCGGAATCCGCTCCGCATACGCGCGCGACTAGCAAATTGCGAAAATGGCCGATGGCTTCGCGGCAGAAATGCTGGAGGTTTTGCCCCTCGGCAAGCAGGCGATGCACGAGCGAGAGCACGCGTTCGGCCGACCGTTCTTCGATCGCGCCGGTCAGCTCGTCCAGAATTTCTCCGGGAACGACGCCGAGCAGTTCGCGAACCTGTGCGTCCGTAATATTGGAACCGCAATAGGCGCGCGCTTGTTCGAGCAGCGAGAGCCCGTCGCGCAAACTCCCTTCGGCGGCGCGAGCCATCACGGCGATGGCGCCCGGTTCCGCGGTCAGGCTTTCCTTCGCGCAAATTTCCACCAGTGCATCCGAAATTTCGGCGAACGAGAGCGCGCGAAAATGAAAATGCTGCGAGCGCGAACGGATCGTGTCGGCCAGATTTTCCGGCTCGGTCGTGGCCATGACGAAGATGACTTTGTCGGGAGGTTCCTCGAGCGTTTTCAAGAGCGCGTTCGAGGCTTCATCCGTAAGCATGTGCGCTTCGTCAAGGATCACGACTTTGTAGCGGCCGCCGGCGGGCGCGTAGCGTACCATCTCGCGCAATTCGCGAATCTGATCGATGCCGCGGTTGGAGGCCGCGTCGATTTCGATGACGTCGAGGGAATTTCCGAGGCCAATCTCGCGGCACGAATCGCACTCGTTGCAAGGTTCCGCGGCGGGCCCCTTCGCGCAGTTGAGCGCCTTGGCCAGAATGCGCGCCGTGGTTGTCTTGCCCACGCCGCGCGCGCCGGAAAAAATGTAGGCATGCGCCACGCGCCCGGATTGAATCGCGTTGGACAGCGTGCGCGTGACGTGCTGTTGGCCGACCACGCCGGCAAACGTTTGCGGACGCCATTTTCGCGCGATGACCTGGTAGCTCATGCTCGTTGAAACCCGAAAAGCAAAAACTTAACACAGAGAACACGAAGGAGCACAGAGGGCCACAGAGAAAACCGCTGCTGCGCTCCGAACGGCATCGCGCACAATACAATCCCGGCGCGTTTCAGATGAGAGGAACTTCGGGTACTCCGCGGCACACGAAGCGATCCCGGTACCGTTGCTCCCTTCCGGGCCTGGCGGGGTTCGCGGGACTTCGTCGCACAGAGCCCGAAGTTCCACGCATCGGCAGCCGTTTCACTCGGAAGCGGCTGCCAACGCAGTCTAGCACAGCGACGCGCGCGAAAAAAGAAAACCACATGAGTTCTGAAAGTGATTTTTTGCAAGAACCGCGGATGGCAGCGCCAGTTTTGCTCGCGCCGCCTTCCGAGTCTGTATTGCAATACCAAATGTCTTCCGGTTCAGTGGCGTCTTGGTAGCACAGCCATCCGCCGCGGCGGAGCTGTGTGGTTTTGTGAGTCGCGCATGCTGCCCGGCCCAATGACGATCGCGAAACCCGCACAGCCAAGAGTGGCTTTGCTACGCGGCTGTTCAAAGCGCCGGATAGGCAATCTGGATGAACGTGTCGCTGTTGAATAGGCCTTTGCCCCACACCGGATCGATGTCGCTGAGAGGCTTCGCGGCAATCGCTTCCTCGACGGTCTTGCCGGAGGACTTCAGCTTCTGGAGCCGCTCGCGCACCGTCGTCAGCATGTCGCGATATTTCATGAGGTCGGTCTTGTCTCCAAGCGGACCGTGCCCGGGAACGATTTTGGTATTGTTGCCGGCCACGGCCAGAAGTTTCGTCGCGCCCGCGATCATGCCGCTGACGCTGCCGCGGCCCGGCTCTGTGGACCGTCTGACAATTACAACCGCAAATTGCGATTGGAGGAACTAACTCGCATGGGCAAGGCTGGGAGAGAAGAGCGTCGCGCTGGATCTGAGCGGGAACGAGGCGGCGAAATCGGCCTGTTGAGGGATCACTTAGCGGAAACTTTTAGAGGAGAACGATTCGTGTGAAAGCCGGAATCGGACAGTTCGTCTTCCAGAAGGCACCGTGTGCCTACCATCAAACGATCACCGCTGCATTTCACCCAAATAACTACAAACAGCCGCGAATACTCGTCCGGGAAGTTCTCGCCGCCGGGGCCCAGCGGCTCGACGCCGAGAATGCCGCCCTGCTGAACCACGCTCCGCATCGAGAAACGGCATCCCAAGTCACCGACATCTTCCAGGTGCGATCGTTCGGCGAATTGGCGCCCGGAATCATCGACTCCGGTGATTTCCACCTGCGAATGCAGAAAAAAACGTTTGTCCGCCCGGCGTTCGTCAATCATTTCAGATCGTGATTTTGTCCGCCGTTTTCCGGCAGAGACTTGACGTTAGCCAGCTTCTCGCCTTGGACCAGCCGGGCGCCTACCGTAAAAGTACGATCATTCCGCGCGACCCACATGACTTCATACAGACTCGGCTCCTCACCCCGCAAGCGGTCCCCATCAGGTCCCATCGGTTTCACCGTAACCTTGTCTCCTTGTTGAACCGGCACGCGGATTGAGAAGCGGCATCCAAAATCGCTCACATCTTCAATGAAAGTGCGCTCCAGGAAGGAAGGTCCTTCACCTCCAGCTTTCGTCACCTCAACCGGAACATGCACCAAGATGCGCGGTTCCGCCCTCCTGCGATCTACCAAAAATACGCCAGAATTGCTTTTTTCTTCGGGCACTATGGTTCCTCGGACATTCCCATTTGTGGGGGCACGCGCCTTGCCAAAAAATCATCTGTTTGGTTCGGGAAACAGGCAGGTTACTCCGGGCGCTCTATTTCTGGCGTTCCATAAAGAGAAATCTGTGCCGAAGTGAGATGCTAGAAACTCGCATTGCATTGGCTGGCCTACGCTCGGGGGCGAACCCTAGCAGTTTGAAGTGAGGTGCGGCGCGCCAGTCCGATAATTCGATCCAGCGCGCCAATTGCGGATTCTGGGCAGGCTATTTGGGTGGGTGACGTCTAGGGTTGTCGATCCGTTCCGAAAGTTTGTCTTCTCCATCAAGACGTCTAGAGAAATGCAACTAACGTGCCAATGCACATCGCTTCCTGCCCCACAAAATACGCGACTTATCGAGAGACACGACATTTCAGGTGTTCCATGGAAGGCATCCTGTTCGAGTCTGAAACAAGGAATAGCGAACGCGCGTGTTACAGGGAACTTTCGGGCTTATTGCAAGGCGGCCGTGTTCGCCGACTTCCTCTCAGCCCGTTTCAGGAATCGATACAAACTTGTCCGCCCTATCCCCAGCATTTGAGCCGCCCGGACGCGATTGCCTTCGCAGGCCTCCAGCACCCGGCGGATATGTTGCCGCCGGACCTCTTCCAATGGGAGTGGCCGCCAGGTGTCTGCTCCGGGTCCGCCTTGGGCGGCGGGTTTCTGAAGGTTTTCCGGCAGATCGTCCACATCGATAAATTCATTGACGGAGGTGAGGCATGCGCAGGAAACCACATTTTCCAGTTCGCGAACGTTGCCGGGCCAGCCATGCTGATACAAGACGGTTTGCGCCCGCCTGGTAAGGCCTCGAATCTGCTTGCTGTAAGCCTCGTTGTATTTTTTCAGGAAGAATTGAATGAGCAAGGGAATATCGTCCAGGCGCTCAGCCAGGCTGGGCACGCGAATCTGGATCGTGCTGAGGCGATAGAACAAGTCTTCGCGGAACCGGCCGGCCAGAACCTCGGCGCGCAAGTCCCGGTTGGTGGCGGCAACGAGCCTCACATCCACGTGGCGCACTTCCGGGGAGCCCACCCGCTGGATTTCGCGGTTCTGGATCACTCGCAGCAGTTTGGCTTGCATGGCCAGAGACGTCTCTCCCACTTCGTCCAGGAAGACGGTGCCTCCATTCGCGTATTCGAACAGGCCAGGCCGCGTGTCCGTCGCGCCGGTAAAGGCGCCGCGCATATGCCCGAAGAGCTGGCTTTCGAGGAGCGTATCGACCATCGCCGAGCAGTTGCACACCGCGAACCGCTGCTGCGCGACCGGGCTCATCTGGTGAATGGATTTGGCTATTAATTCCTTACCGGAGCCCGTGGCTCCGATCAGCAGAATGTTGGTGTAGTGCCGCGCGACTTTGCGCACCATCTCGAACACTTCCACCATGGCCGGGCTTCGGCCCACGATTCCGTGAAACTCCAGGTCACTCAGCAGCTGCTGCTCCAGACCGCGAATTCGCTTTCGCTTGTTGAACGATTCGGCAAGCTCGTCCAGGGATCTCTTAAGACGCGACCGGTCAACGGGTTTGGGAATATAGTCGTACGCGCCGCGCTTGACGGCCGCAATGGCGTTTTCCAGCGAGTAGAAACCTGTCATGAGCAGGACATAGACGCCCGGATCGCGGTGCATCGCCTGCTCCAGGAACTGCAGGCCGTCCATCCCCGGCATCTTGATGTCTGACATCACCACGCGCACGCGGCCCTGGTCAATCAGTTCGAGCGCATACTGTGGATCGCACGTGCCAATCGAGCTGAAGCCCAGGCACCGGAGCGATTCTTGCAGCATTTCAACCATACCCGGCTCATCGTCCAAAACACATACCGTCATGGCTTCATCGGAGCTGCCACGAACAAAGTGGCCCGCCTTGGGAGGTGCAGTCAATGTGTTCATGATGAATCACTGGCAAGGCCTTTGCCAAAAGCACACTGCAAATGACCCGGCCCGACAATTCATCGCCTGGAATTTAGCCCCGGATGGAATTACTTGTAAGTGTTCTGCAGACAATCGATTATAAAGGAGGGATCAAAATTACTTTTTCGCCGGGGACTTGGGCCAATCTAAATTGACCCCTGGCTCACGCCCAAACCCAAAAACCCCCGTTCCAAATTGGAGAGAAAAACCCCCTACTCGTGCCAAAGGCGAATTGCCCTTGGCCCGGGCTCCACTTAGTTTGGGATGCTTTCGTCCATCTCGCTCAAATACGCGAAAAATTCAAACTCATCCGCCGGATACCGGATGATACCCCCGAGGTCCGAATCCATCTGGCAGTAATTGCCCTGGATCTGGCAAAGCCTGAGCACGCTGTCCTCCGTGGAGGACGTGGCGCGGCGAACCTCCTCGCACGTGGCGAGCCGGTCATGAGTCGTTGTGTTCATCGTCTCGGGTTTCATTGGAGGATCTCCTCGCATTCCAGCTCCACTTCGAATTCCTGCACGTCGCATACCCTTTGTGGATCCTCTGACCAATTAGATGCAGTTTTCTCCGCCAGAGATTCCCTCGAGCGCGGGTGTAATTGCGCCAGGCTTATCTGGCAACGCCCATTGCAATCCATCGGCACAACACTTTGAACCTGGTAGGCGACCGGGATAGACCCGCTCGAAGGCTCGGAGGCCAGCAAGCGAACGAAGACCATGGCTCCCTCCGGCAAGGCCCGATGCAATTGCACCTGTTTTTCACCATTCCCGGTCCACAGCAAATCGGTTCTTTCCGCAAAGAAGCTGTTATCCAGCCCCCAGCCCGAAATTTCAATCCTGTAATCGCCGGAAGAGTTGTATGAGTTACCCATCGACATCACGCTCCTGCCTCTGTCTAATGCAGACGACGGGCCAGAGTGCAAATCTTCGCTTGTATTGAAAGGGAAGGATTTATGCAGGAGTGCTCGTAGGAAAGCGAGGCTCAGAGTGAACAAATTGAGACACGTGTGCATTTTTGAAACAGGAGGGTAGCGAGGCTAGGTCATTGCCAAGGGCAAGTTTCGTGTGGCGCACCCTAGCCGTTGTGAACCCCGGCATAGAGGGTGCGAAGCGCAAAGAAAAATACGGGCTCAAAAATTCGATCGAACAGGGACCAGGCGATAATCAAGCCAAGCAGGGCGAAGTTCCTGGAATGCTGCACCCAGTCGAGGTATCGCTGGGCGGCGACTTCTGGCATCACCACCATGATCCCGGCGTGGCCATCCAGCGGCGGCACGGGGAGCAAGTTGAACGTGCCCAGTAGCAGGTTCAGAATGAAGAGGATGCTCAACGCCGAGGTGAGAAATGTGGGGTCCGCAGCATTCGCCGGCGACACCAGATTGGCATAACCCCGAATGAATTCCGGCTCTCGAAAATAGCCGCCCGCCAAGCCGATCCGTATCGCTATCCCCGCCAGAATCATCAGCGAGAAATTGGCCGCGGGCCCGGCCAGCGCCATCCACGCCGACCGGCGCGGATACTGCCGCTGCCAAGCCGGGTTGAATGGCGCGCTCGCCCAGCCGATCATCCATCCACCCACGAGGAAGGACAGAATCGGCACAACCACCATCCCAAACGGCGACCGGCGAATGTGCGGAATCGGGTTGAGCGTCACCTGCCCGCCTTCAGCAGCGGTCGTGTCGCCGCCGAGCTTGGCGACGAGCGCGTGCGCGGCTTCGTGGCACGTCGTCGAAAACAGAAAGACGAGGTACCAGATCGCGCCCAGTGCCAGGTCGGGTGTATTCATGGTGGCGGCAATCGCAAAAGGTTTGGCTCCGGGGCCTGGACTCGAACCAGGATAACCAGCTCCAAAGGCTGGCGTGCTACCAATTGCACTACCCCGGAATAATTTAGAGCCAAGACAGAGTAGCGTAACTGGCGGATTCAGTCCAATGGGGCGTTGTGGCGTCGGTCGTTCGAATCTGAATTTACGAGCGGAACATCTGATCGATGCGGGAACCAATTTCGTCGTGGGTCACAAACTCACCCTGGTCGAGCTGGCGCAGCCCTCTCTTAACCTTTTCGCGGAACCACGCGTCATGGTCAAGGTAATGCTCTATGAG
>JBGQJJ010000104.1:0-7667 GCA_041498955.1 Terriglobia bacterium | reverse complement strand
CGCCCGCTCCTCCTTCCACCGGAACCAAGGCCTCGGGAAGAGGCGTGGCCGTGGCGAACCGGGCGAATACGATGACGGCCGCCGTCGCGGAAATCGAAGTCGACAAGTCCACGGGCGATGTAACCGTGAAGAAAATTACACTGGGACACGACTGCGGCTTGATCGTCAATCCCGATGGACTGAGGAACCAAATCGAAGGAAACGTCTTGCAAGCGGTGAGCCGGGCTCTCATGGAAGAAGTTAAGTTCGATTCCACCGGGCAAAAAAATCTCGATTGGGACAGCTATCCGGTCATCCGCTTCCAGCAGGTCCCGGATGTCGAGATCGTGCTCAAGGATCGCCCGGAAATGCAGCCCCTCGGTGGAGGCGAGCCTTCGATCGTTCCGGTCACGGCCGCGATTGCCAACGCCATTTTTGACGCCACGGGCGCGCGCCTGCGCCAGGTTCCGTTCACGCCGCAGCGCGTGCTGAGCGCGCTCAAAGCCTGAGCGGCTGCCGGTCGCCTTGGAGGACCGCAGTTCTGGCATCAATCGTGACAAATCCTTTCGTGCCGGCCTCCCAATGCCGGCACGAAAGTGTTTTGATGTATTAATCTTCTGGTGTATGCTCTTCTTGCCTAGACCTGAGTGTTAGCCGCCCAGTTATTGTTGCGTGAATAATCTAACCCCGGAGGTGCCACCAACCATGATCATCGGCGACCGATTGCGAGTTCTGCGGGAACAGAAGAAATTTTCCCAGGGTGAAATTGAAAAGCGGACCGGCCTGCTGCGCTGCTATATCTCGCGCGTCGAAAACGGGCATACCGTGCCGGCCGTGGAAACGCTGGAAAAATTCGCGCGCGCCCTGGAGGTTCCTCTGTACCAGCTCTTTTACGACGGCGACGAGCCTCCCAAACTGCCCGCTCTTCCAAAGCGAAGGTCGGCAGGCGCCATCATCTGGGGCGATTCCGGCAAGGATGCCCGGACGCTGGCCAAGTTCCGCCAGTTGCTCAGCCGGGCGAACGAAGAGGACCGGCGCTTGCTCCTGTTCATGGCGAAAAAGATGGTGAGGACGAAAACGCCGTGAACGGCGGTTGCGGGCGCTCGGCGTCGAGCGCGCCCCGCTGGCTCTGCTTTTGCGCTGTTCGTTTCGGGTGCGGGATGGATGCATTCAATACGCCTTAGCACAAGGTGCGTCATAAGGTGGCGCCGGCGTCCCGCCGGCGTTTTTGCGACGTGCTACCGGGGATGAAAATCGCCGGCAAGATGCCGGCGCTACGAAGAATGGCTGAAACCGGCCGCCTCTCTCTATTGCATCGCAATAACACTATCCAAACGCTCGCGCCAGAGGATTGCGCCCTTCTGCTAGGATGAGGAGGTGAGTGTCGAGCGTGAGCGGCTGGACGCGGACGTTCTGATCGTGGGCGCGGGCCCCGCGGGGCTGGCCTGCGCGTTGCATCTTTCGCGATTGATTGCGCAGCACAATGCCGCGGGCGCCAAGCCCGAACTTTCCGCTGAAACTATTTATGTTCTCGAGAAGGCGCGCGAAATCGGAGCGCACCAGCTTTCCGGCGCGGTGATGGACCCGCGAGGCCTCGCGGAACTCGTGCCCGATTGGGAGAAGACCGCGCCACTCGAGTCGCCCGTGACCGATGACGCCGCGTTCGTCCTGACATCCGCAAACGCGTGGAAATTGCCGATCACGCCTCCCCCTCTGAGAAATCACGGCAACTACATCGTCTCCCTGAACAAGCTGGTCAAATGGCTGGGCGGGCTGGTCGAAAAATCCGGCGTGAATTTGTTCACGCAATTTGCCGGCAGGAATCTGATTTACGAAGGCGGCGGCATCGCCGGGGTGATCACCGAGGATAAAGGCGTCGACAAAGACGGCAAGCCGAAGGACAACTACACGCCGGGCTACGAGTTGCGCGCCAAGGTGACCGTCCTTGCCGAAGGGCCTCGCGGATCGCTCACCAAAGAAATGGTGACCCGGCTGAAACTGGACGGCCTGAATCCGCAAGTTTACGGGATCGGAATCAAGGAGCTTTGGGAAGTCCCTCCGGGGCGGATCAAACCGGGGACTGTGGCGCACACGCTCGGCTGGCCGCTCGATTCCAGCATGTACGGCGGGGGATGGATCTACGGACTCCCGGACAATCGCGTTTCAACAGGCATGGTGATAAGCCTCGACTATCACGATCCGCGATTCGATCCGCACGAAGCGTTTCAGAAATACAAGACGCATCCGTTCCTCAAGCGCGTTCTCGAAGGCGGCAAACTGGTGCGCTACGGCGCGAAGACCGTGCCCTACGGCGGCTGGTATTCCATGCCGCGCCAGTACGTGGACGGCGGATTGATCATCGGCGATTCGGCCAGCCTGCTCAATTCGCAGCGCCTCAAGGGCATACACACAGCGATCAAGAGCGGGATGCTCGCCGCCGACACGGTTTTTGAAGCTCTGAAAACGGGCGATGCGTCGTCGAAAACTCTCTCCGCGTTTCCGCGCAAGATCGAGCAAAGCTGGATTAAAAAAGAGCTGTGGGCCGTGCGAAATTTCCATCAGGGATTTCACAACGGGCTCTACGCGGGATTGTTTCACGCTGGAATTCAATTTGTGACGGGCGGGCGAGGGCTTATCGATCCCATGCGGGCGCGCCCCGGGCACGAGGAGTATCACAAGCTGAACGGCGCAGGTCCAGCGCCGGAGCGGTTCAAGGGCGATGGAGCGCTGACGTTCGACCGCTTGACCGACGTCTATCATTCCGGCACGCGGCATGAAGAGGACCAGCCCTGCCACCTCGTCGTCGCCGATTTGAACGTTTGCGCGACGAAATGCGTGACCGAGTACGGAAATCCCTGCCAGTATTTTTGCCCCGCCGCCGTCTATGAAATGGTGCAGGAAAAAGGCCAGCCGCGTCTGAAGATCAACGCGTCGAACTGCGTGCACTGTAAGACCTGCGACATCGCCGACCCCTACGAAATCATCACCTGGGTGCCCCCGGAGGGAGGCGGCGGCCCGAATTACGAAGGGATGTAAGGTAGGACAGGCTTCAGCCTGTCTGGTTTGGGCGTGGGGCTAGTGAAATTCAAAAGCAAACAGGCTGAAGCCTGTTCTACTCGGATCGCATCACTGCAAAAGCCCGTACACATCGAGCTCCGTTTGGGTCCCGACGTACACCTTGCCATTGGCCACCGTGGGAACCGTGAATTTCACCGCCGGTCCTGCGATATCACGCGGCGCGGCGGCCATCGTGCTGTCGTAGATTTCGTTCGAAAGGTTGTTCGGATCATAGGCACGCAAGATGGCCGGCGTATTTGGCGTGGCCAGGGCCCCGCTCGAATCGATCAGCCAAAGAATGGCATTGTTCGTTCCGTTCGAAGAAATGACTGGCGTGGCCCCTTGCGGACCCAGATTTTCCATGGATTGGGAAGAGGCCGGGGGAGGCGAAAGAATTCCTCCGGTCATGTGAAATGACATCAGATTCGCATTCCCCGGCGCGACGTAGATGAAATTGTTCCAGAACAACGGAGTGCTGAGAATCGCCCCGCCGGTTTGAATCGCTTGTACGCGTGGCCCCGAATCGGAGCACGGGCTGGGAAATCCCCCCATAAAGTCTCGGTTCACAACGTAGAGGAAACCTTCCTTCGAGCCGCCGATCAGCAAGGGAGGTTTCGCCGTGGAACCCGCGGAATCCGGCAGGAGGACAGGCGCGCTGGACTCGGACTGCGGCACCTCATTAGGGCTTGCGCCCCAGTCTCGCCCCTGATCGCAGGGAGTGAAATAGTCGACGACCGGCAATCCCCCATTTGTCCCAAGCCGCAGAATGCTGTCGCTATGGTTCGTCGCGAGATTGGGCGGACCTTCGCCTGTCGCTACAAAAATATTGTGATTGGAATCCGCGGATGGACCGCCTCCGCTCTGCCAAATTCCTCCCTGGATGGTGCTGGGGGTAACGTTAAAAACCCCGGTTTGTTGCAGCGAGGCGGAGTCATATCCAAACAGCCAGCCGTGATATTCGCCCAGGCCGCCGTACGAGCCAAAGGCGATGTAAACGATTCCGTTGTCAAGCAGCAGCGCGGGCCGCTGGTTCTCCGAAATCGGTTTGAATTCGGGCGTCTGCCCTGGCGAGGTGACGATTTCTGCTCCTGGCGGGTGAATCTCAGATCCCGTCCCCAAATCCAGCGCATGGAGCCGCTGGCTATATGCCGGGTTTTTTGCGATTGACTGTGTGGCGGCAACGACATACAGAGCGGAGGCGCTTGCATCGATCACGGGGGTGCCTGTAATTCCGACAGAGGGAACGATGACAAAAGTTCTGACGCCCGCGGGCAGAGTGATGGGCGGAGCGACGGGCTGCGATCCCTCGGGAATGAGGCTTTTCTTCCAAAGCTGTTTGCAAGGACTGACGTCCGCATCAAACGCGTATACGGAATCATTTTCTGTCGCTACGAAGACGACGTTGCGGGTTCTATCCCCGCGAATCGGCAGGTTGGGAACGTAGAGCGGCTGCGCATAGGCGTAGCCATTGATCGAGCAGGAAAAAAGTTTTCCAAACGTGGAGGAGTTTACCGTTGCGGGAGCGAGCGCCAGCTCTTGGCTATTCATGCCCGAACGCGAATTGTCGTTGCGCCAGGTGAGCGTGCCCGGAAAATCCGTGACTTCGACCGTCGCCAAACCGATCGCACTGGTGTTTTCCTTTAAGATTGCGGTGATCAGATGAGAGCCTGCCGCAGACGGCGGAGAGTAATCTATGGAGTTGGAAGGAACTCCGCTCGTGGAGATCGTGCCAACGGCCGGACTTCCATTCGGGACGCTGTCGACCGCCCAACTCACGTCACTGTTGCTGACCCCGGGGGTGAGCACGTTTAACTGTAGCGTCTGCGATGTCGTGACACTGGAAAGTTTCGGCGAAAGCGTGAGCGGCCCCTGGATCGAACTGAGCGACTGAACGGTGACGATGGCGGAGCCGGTCTTCGTGGGATCGGTCTGCAAGACGGCGGTCACCGTCACCGTGGCGGGCGAGTTCGGCGCCGTGTAATAACCGTTCGAGGTAATGATTCCCACAGCCGCATCTCCACTGGGCATCTGGTTCACGAGCCAGTTGACGGCCGAACTCGAGGCGTTTTCCACGACGGCATGGAACTGCTTGTTCCCGCCCGGTGAGAGTTGCGCCGAATTGGGCATGACGGTGACCGTCACAGGAGGTGGCGGAGCCGGCCCGGACCCAAGGGCGCCGCAGGAAGTGCATATCAAGCAGAACAACAAAGAAGCGATAAGGAGCAGGCGAGGGAATCCACACAATCGTCCGTCGCATAGCGCGAGGAACACACCGCGCGGCACACACTCACCAGGATGCAGATGCAACAGGCTGGGCATAGGCTCCGCCGAATTGCATGAATTCCTGGAGAGTGGGGCGGAAGGTACCACAACACAAAAGAATCGTCAAGGAATTGTGTCACGAAGTATGACAGCGCTCTAGCTGTTGCAGCCCGCGCCCGCGCAGGGACCCTTGCCCGCCAGCCTTCGGAAGAAGTTCATTACGCGGTCGAAGATGCCCGGCTTTGATTCCGGGGGCCGATCGTCGGCCGGGACCGGGGACGGCGGCGAAACGTGAACCGCGACTTCCTGCGAAGGCGCGGCGTTCACATGCCCGCGAAATTCAACGGACGGGCGCAGCCGCACTTCGCGCACCAGCAAAATGGTTTCGGGAGCGGGCTCGGGAGGAGGTTCGGGAGAATTGGCGTCAAAACTGAGCGGCGGCATGAGAACGGTATACACAGGTTCTCCCGCGGAAGCGGATGGTGGCGACGAATTGTCGCTTCTCCTGCGTTGCGGTGGTACCGGGGGAGCGAGTGCGCCGACTTCACGGGCAGGCAGGGAATGCGGGGGCGGCGCGGACTTGGGAGATTCCATGTGGGCGCGGGGGAAATCGCACGAACAGGTGGAGGCGTCGGCATGCAGCGAGTCGATTTGGCCGCCGACCAGGCTCACGGTGCCGCCTTGGGGAACGATCATGCTCTGTTCGGAAAATTGAGGTTCCACGCGCATCGCGCCGCGCGCGGTGAGCACGCACATTTCGCCGCCTGGTTCGAGGCCCAGCGTCATGTCGCGGGGCCCTCCGGCAATGGCGATCGGCGTCGCGACGATCGTCGGCGTGTAGATCGTGAATCCGTCCGTGGACTGCAGCGACGGATGAACGCGGCCATAATCCAGCGCAAGCGTCACCGCGCCGGAAGATTTGATTAATTTGAAATGCGCGGGGCCGCAAATGCTGATTTCACCGCCCGCGTTCAGCAGCAGCAGGGCATGCCCGGAACGCAGCGTGACGTCGCTGCCGCTGGCGACGACCGTTGGCGCCGCGTCCGTTTCGATTCCCGCCGGGGTTTTCGTGACGACTTCGAGGTCATCGCCTTCGATTCGACCGACTACGGCGGGAAAATCCTGCGCGGAAATGTGGGCCTCCCGAATGGAGAGCGTCGCCAGGATCGCCAGCAATGCGGCGGCGAAAATCTTCGTCCCAGTGGCTAGATGTTTTCCCGGAATCGTTAACGAAAGCACGTTTACCCGCAGCTTCCTGAAGGGCGTGGTGACGCTATCTTAACACCATCTTCGACTTATACTATAACCGCATGCCGGAACAAGTAAAAACGCCGCCGGGACAGGAAGAACCACGCCTGGTGGTTCACTACGACACACGGCTGCCGAAACTTTCCTTCCTTCAGCGCGCTCTGGTCCCGATTATCGGTTGGGTTGTTTGGGCTGTGATTCGGTTACTCGGGCCAACGATTCGGTTCGAGGTCTTGGGCGGACAAAAGGCAGGGCGCGAGTACCGGCCGGACTTGCCGCCGTACATCTACGCCTTCTGGCACCGCTGCATCATTGCGGCAACCTGGTACTTTCGGAACCGCGGCGGCGTGCTCATGAACACAACGAATTTCGACGGGCAGTGGACGCGCCGCGTGATTGAGCGATTGGGGTACGGGACGGCGCAGGGAAGTTCGACGCGCGGAGGCTTGCGTGGACTTGCAGTCATGGCGCGGCGGCTCGAGGAAGGATTCGATTCCGGCTTCACCATCGACGGCCCCCGCGGTCCGCGGTATGTGGCCAAGCCCGGCCCGGTGATGCTGGCTCGCCGCTCGGGCAGGCCCGTCCTTCTGTTTCACATCGGACTCGAGCGCGCGTGGACGCTCAAGAAAACCTGGGACCTGATGCAGATACCGAAGCCTTACACTCGTGCCGTCCTAGTCATCGCGCCGGTGCTTGAGGTGCCCAAGGACACCGATCATGAAGGCCTCGAGAAAAAGCATCAGGAAATGCAGAAAATCTTAGAACGCCTGCGAGACGTAGCCGAGAGTTGGTTTTCGCTTTCCGAATCGGGGCAGGAAGCCGAGCGAGAACAATGGAACAATTAGAGACTCAAGATTCTTGTCTGTTGTAGTCCGGGTAAAGTATTCTCAGTTCCTTCACGGATATTTCGACTACCTTGCCGTCGCGCATGACATAGACGGGGTGTCCCGTGCGGGCATGCTCTTCCATCACTCCTTCGACTGCCGCCTCGAGCGCCATCAAAGCGCGCTCGTGAAGTGGCAATTCAAGAACGTTTGGTGGCGGTTTTTTCATTTTTTAACATTCCGCCCGGGAACGCCATTCTCCTGAATGGCGTCGTGCAGCCCGCCAATCGGGAGATT
>JBGQJJ010000103.1:0-7682 GCA_041498955.1 Terriglobia bacterium | reverse complement strand
CAGATGCCAGCGGCCGGCACCCATCGCCACTCGCATGGCGATTTCCCGCTGCTGCCGCTCGGTCTGCGCTAAAAGCAGGTTGGCCACGTTGACGCAGGAAATCAGCAGCACCATTCCCACCATCGCCATCAACAAAAGGCCATATCCCAACCCCTCGCGCATTCGCTCCACGGCCCGAACCGCGTGGAAGCCGACGCCCTGGTTACTGTCCGGGAAGGCGAGGTCGAGCCGGTTCGACAGCCGGATCACGTGCGTATCCACCACCACGCCGACCGCGATGCCGAACGCCGTGCCGAGGACGACGTTCGCCGTCTTGCGCGCCACTCCCGGCAACGTCAGCAACTCGTCCATCGTGCGCGGCACTTCGCCGCCGAACTCTTCCACGATTTTTTTGCCCGCGCCCATGATGGACTTGGTCTTGTTCCGGAAAAAGCCCGTGGGCCGGATGTCCAGCTCGAGTTCCGCCGGATTCGCGCAGGCAAAATCCTTGGGCGTGCGATATTTCACGAAGAGCGTTTTGGTAACTTGGTTGACGCGCTCGTCCGTGCATTGCGCCGAAAGAATCGTGGAAATCAGCAATTGAAAAGGAGTGTGGTGCTCGAGCGCGCAGGTCACGTTCGGATAGGCTTCATCCAGTTTTTGCAGAATCGCAGTCACGCGCTGCGGATTCGTTCCCGCAGTCTTCGGATTTGCGGCACTCCTCCGGGAGACTTTCGTTCTTCGCGCGGGCGTGGAGGATTTCGATCCTTTCGCGGATCGACCGGCAATCTTTTTGGCCTTTTGTTTTTTCATCGAAGCATCTTCACTTCACCGCGCCGTTTCAATTCGGCGCATGAATATAGCATAGGCGCTACTTCCTGGGCTGGGCTCGAACCGGTAGCGCCGGCATCTTGCTTGTCCCGATGCAAGAGGGGCCGGCGGTTTTAGATTTCAAGAAGCGGCACCGAGCCGGCGGGACGCCGGCGCTACCAAACCATCGTCGAAAACCAGTTATTTCGTAGCCAGAAGAAAATTGAGCGCCTTGTGAAACGCCTTCCCGCGGTGGCTGTGAAGGTTTTTTTCGTCGCGCGAGATTTCGGCGTACGTTTTTCCGAGAGCAGGGAAGAAGAAAATCGGATCGTAGCCGAATCCGTCATGTCCCTGCGGCTCCTCCAGAAGAATTCCTTCCGCGGATGCGGAAAACAGCCCGAGCATCTTTCCCGATTCGGCCACGGCCACTACGCACACAAATCGCGCCCGCCGGTCCTCACCCTTTTTGCCGCGCATTTCGCCGAGCACTTTCTGAACGCGCTCCGTGTCCGAGGCTTCCGGCCCGGCATAGCGAGCGGAAAGCACGCCCGGCGCGCCCCCGAGCGCAGGCACGACCAGCCCCGAGTCGTCCGCGATCACGATTCCCTCTGCAAGCCGGCTGAAGTGCAACGCTTTCCCCGCAGCGTTTTCCGCGATGGTCGGCCAGATTTCCTCAAAAACGGCCGCGGAATCGAAAATGGGAATAAACGCAAAATCGACGGACGCGCCGGCCGGTTCGGCCAGCGCGCGATATTCGCGCAGCTTTCCCGGATTCGAGGAAGCCACGAACAATCGGAGAGTTTTACCTGGCGCGTGCACGGTAATCGGTTTGTACCAGCTTGGATTGATACTCGGTCATGCGGCGGATTCCGGCCGCTGCGAGCGCCAACAGGTCCTGCAACTCGGCGCCGCCAAACGGCTGCCCTTCGGCCGTGGCCTGGACTTCGACAAATTTTCCGTTCCCGGTCATCACCACGTTCATGTCGACCTCCGCGCGGGAGTCTTCCTCATAGGAGAGGTCCAGGAGCGCGACGCCGTCCACCACGCCGACGCTCGTTGCCGCGACGGAATCGATCAGCGGAACCGCCTTCAGAATGCCCGCCGCGACGAGCCGTTCCAACGCCAGCGCCAGCGCGATATACGCCCCGGTAATGGAAGCGGTGCGCGTTCCGCCGTCCGCCTGGATCACGTCGCAATCGAGCCACACGGTTCTTTCCCCCAGCTTTTGCTGGTCGATGATCGCGCGCAACGATCTCCCGATCAGCCGCTGAATTTCCAGCGTGCGCCCCGACGGCCTTCCGCGCATGGATTCGCGCGCTGTACGCTGCTCGGTCGCGCGCGGAAGCATGCCGTACTCGCCCGTCACCCAGCCTTTTCCCTGGCCCTTGAGGAACGAAGGCACGCCATCATCCACGGTCGCCGTGCAAATCACCCGCGTGTTCCCGATCTCGATCAGCACGCTCCCTTCGGCGCTGGTGATAAAGTCCGGCGTCATCTTGACCGGGCGAATCTGATCGTGCGCGCGTCCGTCGCTTCGCAAGTTTCCTCCTCGTGACATGGCGTCGAGTTTGCCCGCCGCCAACGCCAGTGTCAACTGCAGACAAGAGTCGGCAGTGACTCATTTTCCAAAAGGCGCTAGCGGGTCGAGGAATTGGTTCACGTAGCGCCGGCATCTTGCCGGCAATTTTCCGAACTCCAGAAAATTGCAAAGAGCCGGCGGGACGCCGGCGCTACTTTCACTTGCGTGGCCGATGACATTGCTCCAAAAAATTGATATTGTTCAAGTCAGTTCGGAAGTCATCCAGAGAATACCGGTATTTGACCAGAAGGGGTGCGACAACCATGGCTAAACACGATGCATCTCGCCGCGAATTTTTAGTGCGCGCGGCGGTCGGCGCGGGAGCCGCGGCGGGAGCGGGTCTTGTACCCGACGCAATCGCCCAGAATCACGAGCAAATGGAAGGCGGCGCCGCCACTCCTGGAGCGCAGCATCCGAGCGGCAGCGAGCATGGCGCGTTCTTCAACCACGCCGATGCCGCCATGATCGCGGCGTTCACCGAACGGATCATGCCCAGCGCGCCCGGCAAACCGGGAGCGCGCGACGCGGATGTCCTCAATTACATTGATCTCGCACTCGCCGGCGCTTACGCCGAGCTGCAGGATTTCTACCGGCGCGGCCTTGCATCACTCGAC
Organism: Terriglobia bacterium; assembly: GCA_041498955.1. Taxonomy (GTDB): domain Bacteria; phylum Acidobacteriota; class Terriglobia; order Acidiferrales; family UBA7541; genus Palsa-360. The sequence goes on along the minus strand of JBGQJJ010000103.1, from coordinate 4,700 downwards.
GCCTATTGTCGCGCCACCTATAAAGAATCCTTCGTGCATCTCACGCCCGAGCGGCAGGATGAAGTACTCACGGCGCTTGAGGAAGGCAAGGCAACTGGGTTCACTTATCCTACTTCGCGGGAGTTCTTCAACATTCTCCGGACGCACACAATGGAAGGGATGTTCGCCGACCCGCTCTACGGCGGGAATAAGGATTTCTCCGGCTGGCGGCTCGTCGGTTTCCCCGGCGCGCAAGCGGTATTCACGCCGACGGATCTGCAGAACAAGCAAGCGTTCACGCGAGAACCCATGGTCGGCCTGCAAACAATAGCCAAAGGCCCAGCAGGGAGGGGATAAGCAATGGCAACCGAGAAAACAGATGTAGTCATCGTGGGAATGGGCGCGGTCGGCGGAATCCTCGCGGCCGAGCTTGGCAAAGCGGGAATGAAGGTCGTGGGTCTCGAGCGCGGCCCGCGCCTGACCACCGCGGACTTCAACCCGCACGATGAATTGCGTTACTTCCAGCGGCAGGAGCTTCGCCCCAATTGGAAGCGCCAGCCCGTCACCTGGCGGCCAAATGCGAGCGCCACCGCGCATCCAATGACGATCCTCAATTACGGCAACCAGGCGGGCGGCGGCACGGTCCACTACGGCACGCTCTCCTGGCGCATGCACGAGGACGATTTCCGCGCGCGGTCCCATACGATCGAGCGCTACGGCGCATCGGTGATCCCGGAAGATTCCTCGCTCGCCGATTGGCCGCTTTCGTACGCCGACCTTGAGCCGTTCTACGATCAGGCCGAGTACGAGCTAGGCGTATCCGGCAAGGCGGGCAATTTGCAGGGCAAGAAAATCGACGGCGGCAACATTTTCGAGGCCCCGCGCAAGCGCGACTACCCGCTTCCCCCTTTGCTGGACGATCAATCGGGCGTCCTCTTCGCGGAGGGAGCACGCAAGCTGGGATATCACCCATTCTCTTCGCCGCGCGCAATTATTTCCCAGCCCTATCACGACCGGGCCAGCTGCACCTACTGCGGCTTTTGCCAGTCCTTCGGCTGCCACGTGGGCGCGAAGTCGAGCATCCTTGTGACCAAGCTTCCCGAGGCGGATGCCACCGGCAATTTCAAATTGCTTACCGGCACGATGTGCTACCACGTGAAGACGGACAACAGCGGGCGCGCGACCGGCGTGTCGTACTACGGTCCCGACGGCTCGGACAACACGATCGAGGCGGAGATCGTCATTCTTTCTCCCTTCATTTACGACAATACGCGCCTGCTGCTGCTTTCCAAGACGGATAAATTCCCGAACGGCTTGGCGAATTCCAGCGGGCAATTGGGCAAGCACGTCATGGCTCATATCATGGCGAAAGTTTTCGTCGCCTACGACGACCGGTTCGTCAACATTTACATGGGCCCCAGCGCGCAGAAGCATACGCTCGATGATTTCAACGCCGACAATTTCGATCACAAAGGCGTGGGCTTCATTCGCGGGGCGCAAATCTCGGTTTCTCCCGCCGATCTCGAGGCCGGCCCGATTGGCACGGCCATGAGCTTGGACCCGCCTCCCGGCACGCCCAAGTGGGGCGCGGCGTATCGCGATTTCCTCGCGAAATATTTCACGCGCTACGCCGCCCTCAACGCGCAGACCGAGAACCTCGCCTACGCCGATCAGACCATCGATCTCGATCCAAACTTGCGCGACCAGTACTGCATGCCCGCGCCGCGCGTGACCTACGATTGGCGCCGCCCGAACGAGCGCGCCCGCGTCGAATTCCTGATGCAGAAGATGGAAGGGATCGGCCACGCCATGGGCGCGACGAAAGTATGGCGCGGGGCCCTCAGCCCAGGCGTTCCGGGAGCGCACCACGAAGGCGGCACGCGCATGGGCAGCGATCCGAAGACCTCGGTGGTGAACCGCTACGGCCAGACCTGGGACATCCCAAACCTCTTCGTGATCGGCAGCTCCACGTTTCCATCCATGAGCGGCTTCAATCCGACGCTCACCATCCAGGCGCTCGCTTACATGAGCGCCGATGCCATCGCGAAGCGCTACAAGAACAAGCCCGGCCCGCTCGTATAACGGCCAGCCGATTCACATTCTTTTTATCCGACACTTTAGTACGCGAGGCCGTCCTCCCATTTTCGCTTATTGTCAGGGACCGAGAAGTAGCACAGGCATCCGCCGCGGCGGACCTGTGCGGGTTTTGCGATCGCCGCTAGGCCGGGTCGTTTGCGCGTGCGGCATACAAAACCGCACAGCCAAGAGTGGCTGTGCTACAAATGCGCTATTCGCACGCAATTAATCGAACTCTCACAAGTGGGACTTTGAGGTTGTAGGAATCGAAACTAGTGCGGCGCTTGTTTTCCTGGTGGTGGCGCTGCATTCGCCGGCGCGGGGCTTGCTGGTTTCGTTTGCGCTTTGCCCGTTGTGACAGAAGTTTTTGGGGGAGCCGTGACTGGAATCGCAGGCGTAGGAGCAGCAGCTGGCGCGGGCGAGGGAACCGGGAACAGTCCGTAGAGGTCCAGATGTCCCGCCAGAGTCTCCGCTTCCTGCCCGTGGACGAGGATTTTCAATTGCCGGATTCCGGTTACGTTTGCGCCGAGCGTCTGCGCAATCGATTGCACCGCCAACTGCTCGCTGAGAATTCCAGACGGCATCCCGGACAAGATTTCGTCCGAAAAATCCGCGATGGCCGTCCCGTTCGGCTGAATGTAGAAAGCTAACAAGCTTGCTTCCGCAGGCAGCGTGCGTCTTTCCGGACGGGGCGCCCGCACGATCAGCGCATTGAGAAGCTGCTTGGAGCGCTCGACCGGATCGGCGGAAAGGGGAAGCTGAATGGCCGTGGGGTCCAGCGAATTCGGGGAACTCGGCGATAGCCAGTACATTTGCGCCTGCACTTCCACATCGGTCGGCGTCGAGATCGGTTCCTGCATCACCTCGCGGCGCGCCTGCTCTTCGGTCCTGGGAGTGTTGTGGAGCCCCTGGACCGCCTGGCGCAATCCCGGCAGCGTGACCAGGCCCAGCGCCACCATCGCGCCGAGGATCACGAGCGTCGTTTTGAGTCCCTTCGACAAAGCCTTACTTTCCTCCCGATTCATAGATCGTTCGAAACGCGGTGACCGCGCGCGCCACTGCGTCGGCAAGGCCGGGTCCCATCTGGTCGAGTGGGGCGCGGTCTGGCACGCTGACGCTCGATACCTCGATGGCCACCGCGGGAGCGCCTACCGTTCGCAATTGCCGCACAGGCGCTTCGAACGGAGTTTCCGATGACCCGCGAAACCGTTGCGCCATTTGGATCTGGATCAGCTCGGCCAGCCTCCGGCTCTGATCGATAAATTTGAATTGCGCGCGGTCCCAGGGCAAAAGTCCCGCGCGGGGCGCGGACGCGGCATTCGGTTGCACCGTCATCTGTGGCACGGAATACACGCGCACCGTTCCCGGCTGGCCCGTGGACGAAACATGCAACGAGATGAATACGCCTCCGCGCTGCGCGTTCGCCAGTTTCGAACGATCGTCGAAAGAAGGGTAGTCATTTGCCTGGCGCGTGAGGAGGACGCGCATTCCCTGGGCCTCCAGGGAGATGCGCATGAGCCGCGCATAGCTGAGGACAATGTCGCTCTCAGCGAGGCCCGACGATCCACGCGCGCCCGGGTCCGCGCCGCCGTGCGCTGGATCGAGAATGACCACGGCCAAGGTTTTTTGCGGGAGAGCCGCCGGTTCTGGCGCTGGCGGTGCGGGCGCCGCAGGCGCTTGCTGGGTGGCCGGAGCTGACGGTTGTGGCGCAGGCTGGGCCGGCGCCGCAGGGGTCTGCGTTGATTGCGCCTGCGCCGAAAATACCTGGGCGGCCGCGACCATCCACACGAAAAACAGGCAAATCGATTTGCTGGGCACTTCTACGAGGATACCAGAATCGTTTCAATCCAGAGAGATCGTCCGCCTGATTTGTTTCGCGGGCTAGTCGAAGACAACCGTCTTATTCGCATACAAGAGGACCCGATGTTCCAGGTGCCAGCCGACCGCCCGCGAGAGAACGATTTTTTCGAGGTCGCGGCCCTTTTGCACGAGGTCCTGGAGGGAATCGCGGTGCGAGATTCGCATGACGTCCTGTTCGATGATGGGGCCGTCATCCAGCGCTTCGGTGACGTAGTGGGCGGTCGCGCCGAGCAGCTTGACGCCGCGCTCGAACGCCTGGTGATGCGGCTTGGCGCCGACAAACGCGGGCAGAAAAGAATGATGGATGTTGATGATCCGCTGCGGATAATCCGCGATGAATTCCGGAGACAAGATTTGCATATACCGCGCCAGGACGATTAAATCAATTCGATTTTGCCCGAGCAATTCGCGCTGGCGCCGCTCGGCATCGGCTTTATTTTCCTTGGTCACTTCCATCACGTGAAAGGGAACGCCGTAAAAATCCGCATGGCGTTTCGCGTCGGGATGATTGCTGATGAGGAGCGGAATCTCGCACTCCAGTTCTCCGGTGTGCCAGCGGTAGAGCAGGTCCACCAGGCAATGGTCGTACTTGGAAACGAATATCGCGACGCGCAGGCGGTCGCTTGAAAGCGCGATCTGCCACTTCATGTTCAGACGGTCCGCGATGGGAGCGAAATGGCGCGCGAAATCCCGCATCTCAATTTGAAAGCCGGCGAGGTCCCACTCGATGCGCGCGAGATAAAGGCCCAGTTCCGGGACCATGTGCTGCTCGAAATGGAGAATAT
>JBGQJJ010000102.1:0-7694 GCA_041498955.1 Terriglobia bacterium | reverse complement strand
CCTTGCTGCCGGCGAAACCGCGCGCGATCTGGTGCACGCCGGCGACCTGGCCCGCCGCGACTTCCAGGAATGGAGTTTTCACGCGTTCGCGCGCGACGATGGGCTCGATCGTTTCCGAAATGTCATCCACGGCGAGGCCCAAGGCGTCCGAAACCATCGCAACCGATTCGGGCAGGCCGTGATGCTTGATCGCGCCGGCCGCGACCTGCGCGCGAAATTCCTCGACGCTCATTCCCGCGCCCACTTTTTTCTGCAGCGGCAGGCGGCGCTTCGACGCATCCACGATGCGCACCGCGCGCGCCGAATCGATATTCTGCGACGCGGCGCTGAGCGTGATCAATAGTTTGTCCATCACGAAGCCCGGATTGATGCCCGTGCCGATCAGCGCGACGCCCCACGTCTTGGCTTCGGCATCGAGCTTCGCCGCCAGCTCCGGATATTTGCGGAACGGATACGCCAGCTCTTCGCACGTCGAGACCACGCACGATTCCGCGGCCAGGCACGCCAGCAATTGATCCATCACGCTGGGCAGGTAGGAAGAAGTGGAATGGATCACTACATCCGGTGATTTGCCGAGCATGGCTTCGGCATCATCAGTGATCGGCACGCCCCACGGCGCATCGGCTCCGTCCACCACGTCGCCCAAGTCGCGCCCCGCTTTGGCCGGATCCGAATCGATCGCTCCGATGATTTCGATCGAACTCTTTTCTCTCATCAGCCGCACGATGGCTGCACCGATAGGACCGACGCCGTATTGCACCGCACGAATTTTCTTTTTCAAGGCAGGCTCCGTCGCGTTGTTTCGCGGAATCGCTTTCGCCGGCGTCCGGGGCGGCGGTTCGTTCCCTTCCAATTTGCGAGCGAACACGATAATGCAAACCCGCGGCGCGTTCAACGGGATTCATCCACGTCGTCCGCAGATTTGAAATAAACTTGAATTCCGAAATTGAAGTGGAAACTTGGGGTTGAAACCCGGGAACGCCAATCTCCCCGCCGCGGCGGGCGGTTTGCAAAACGCCATTCAGGAGAATGGCGTTCCCGGGACCGCCGCGCGCTGGATTCACTTCGTCCCGGCCGGCACGCGGCGTTTCAACTCTTCAAACCAGTTCAGCACGACGTTGATTTGCGTCGGCGTCGCCTGCGCTTGGTCGACATGCTTGAGCATCAGGAAGCGCGCACCATCGGGTGACACGTCGTAATTAGGGAATGTTACCGGGGTCAGCTGGTAGGGGCCCTCAAAGAGCATCCGCGGTTTGCCGACAGTGAATCCCGGCTGAGTGGCAATATCCACGGCCATCATTTTGTCGCCGCTGCGATAGAACAGTTCCCGCCCATTCGGATTCCACACCGGCTCCGAGCCGCCTTCCGTCGAAATTTGCCATTTTCCGCCGGGGCCCGGATAGGGCTGCACGTAAACCTCATAGCGGCCCGATTCGTCCGAGACGTAGGCCAGCCAGCGCCCGTCGGGGGAAAACCGTGGTGCGCTTTCGTTGAACGGCGTTTGGAGGAATGGTTGTGTCTTTCGATCACCCAGCCGAAGGACCAAGATATCAATTCCCGTGGTGGGAGTGATTGCATTGAAAGCCAGCAGTTTTCCATCCGGGGACCACGAGCTGGGAGTCTGGAGGTCGTCACTGGCGGTCAACCGCTCCAGGCCTCCACTGCCGTCGGCTTGTTGCCAGAAAACGTTCAATGGCCCTTCCTTGTTTGAAATAAAAGCGATCCGCTTGCCATCGAGTGTCCAAGCCGGGTAACCATTCACGGTCCCCTCAAAGGTAAAGCGGGTCAACGTCTCCCGGGACAGATCGTACTGCCAGACCTGGCTGTCCTGGCTCAAAATCCCAACGGCTAGCCGCCGTCCGTCTGGGGAAAGCCGCGGGTTCAGATAGGTGTTCGCAGGGGCGGCCAAGGGTTGCTCTACCCCATTCCGACTGACCCATACCATCCGTAGTTGGGCCGCCTGGACGCCTCCCGGAACAAAGACCAGCGACCCTGTCGTTGAAAAACTGTACTGGGCGTGACCGTTTGTTGGGGATTGCATGACACCGTCCGCCACCGGCGCCCCCGCGCCCGTGATCGTCAGTCGCTGGGGATCGAATGGCACCGCCATAAGGATCCCGCCTTGCGCGTAAACCAAATGACCACTGGCCGCATAGCGGGGGAACTCCCCCCCTTGGATCAGATACTGCCTTTTATCCGTCCCGACAGACTGAACGCCGATCTGCGCGTTACTGAAAATAGCTCCAGCCGTCCCGTTAGCAAACAGCACGTCCTTGCCGCCGGGCAAGAACTCCGGCCAGCGATGGCTGGCGTCTCCTTTCCCGAGGCGAGTCAGCGGTTGCAGGGAACCTCCGGCGTCCGACACTTGCTGGAGAGCTGATGCGTTTGAGGGTGAGAAGGCAATCGTTCCCTGGCTGCCCCAAGCGGCCCCGCCGTCGAACGGGGCATTGGCGAGCGCCAGAGACGTTCCTCCGTTCAACGAAACTTTCATCAGCTTTCTGTTCGCGAAGAACCCCAGCCATTGGCCGTCCGGGGAGAAGAAGGGATTGACGGCTCCTTCCGTGCCGGGAATCGCTTTGGCTTCCAGGCTATTCATCGCTCGCAGGTAAAGCTGCTGCATACTGCCCTGTCGCGCGACATAGGCGAGGTGAGTGCCATCGGGCGAAATCGCTAAGGAAGGACCGCTGTCCAAACCTGCCAATTGTTGGCCCGGCGGCAGATTTACTACCAAGCGGGTGACAGGCTGCGGGGGCGACGGCTTCAGAGTCCACGTGGCCAGGCTCGCGATCAGCGCGACTAACACTGGGATGCCCACGCCGAGGATCAGTCCCCGTCGCCCGAGTACGTGAATACCTTTCGCCGGAGCAGCGATACCTGGGCTCACGCTCGAAGGGGCTGACAGCGCTTCGTGAATTTCGATCCGAGCGTCGCCCGCGTCTCGAAGACGGAGAGTCCTATCTTTTTGCAGGCACCGCTTTAACAACATGCGTACTGCTGGCGGGGTGGTTGTTGGAAGGCGATTCCAGTCGGGTTCGGTCTTCACGATTGCGGCGAGAATTTCCGTCGTGTCCTCGCCGTCGAAGGCGCCCTTGGCAGTCAACAACTCGTAGAGAACGCAGCCGAAGGCCCAAATGTCCGTGCGCTTGTCCACCGCCTTGCCGCGCGCCTGTTCGGGACTCATGTACGCCGCGGTGCCCAGAATTCCTCCCTGCATCGTCGCCGCGGCGCTCAGCGTGGGAGAATTGGAAGGATCGTACGTCTCCGTATCTCCCGCGTAGGCCTTCGCCAATCCAAAGTCCAACACTTTCACCTTGCCTTCCGGCGTCACCTTCACGTTGGCGGGCTTCAGGTCGCGATGAATGATTTGTTTTTCGTGGGCGGCTTCCAGCGCTTCTGCAATTTGTGCGGCGATCTTCAGCGCTTCCTCAATGGGGAGCGGTCCAGCCTTCACTCGCTCGGCCAGCGTCTCGCCGGGAACGAGTTCCATCACGAGACCCGTCACGCCGCCGGACTGTTCCAGACCGTAGATGGTTGCAATGTTAGGGTGATTCAGAGCGGCCAGCATGCGCGCTTCGCGCTGAAAGCGGGACAGCCGCTCCGGATCATTGACGAAGTTAGCGGGTAGGACCTTGATGGCCACGTCGCGCGCAAGCTTGGTGTCATGTGCGCGGTACACCTCGCCCATGCCGCCCGCACCGATAGCGGAGAGAATTTCGTAAGGCCCTAGACGTCTACCGGGGAGTATCGCCATGGGCTCCCGTCAATTTGTGAATTGGCAAAGAGTATACTCTCGACCTGCAATTGCACATCCGCAAATTCTTGGCCGACAGGGTTGACGCGGCGGCTGGGGTGATTTGTGCCCCGTGTTCCGGCCGGACCAGGAGATTCGACTTCATCCTGCAGAAATGTCGATTCGGAGAGCGTCTTAGTAGCACAGGCACTCCTGCCTGTGCGGGTTTCGCCATGGTCATCGGGTCGGCTGTTCTGCGCCTGCGTCATACAAAACCGCATAGGCAAGAGTGCCTATGCTACTTGGGCTCGCTTGCCCAGGCTGTGCCGGGGGCGGATAATGCCCGGGGCATCGGAATGGAACGAGAGAACGCGCCGGACGACTGAGGAGGATTTCATGGCAGCGACAAAACTTTCGGAACAGGAAATTGCGGCAGAATTGAGAAAACTCAGCGGCTGGAGCGTCGTGAACGGGAATCTGCACCGCGTGTTCGAGTTCAAGGATTTCTCTGCGGCCTTCGGATTCATGACTCGGGCGGCGATCGCCGCCGAAAAGATGGATCATCACCCGGACTGGTCCAATTCCTGGAACAAAGTCACAGTGGATTTGTGCACGCACAGCGCCGGCGGCCTAACGAAAAATGATTTCGAGCTTGCGGGGAAAATGCAGCAGATTCATGGGGGATAGACACCGTCCGCCTTTTTCGTAGTAAGCTGATTTCGTGACCATGGGCCGCGTGTGTCGCCCCTGGCGGGGCTTATTTGTCGTGGTCTATGAGTATTCCCACCCCGACCGGGTCGGAGTGGGCTACGGTTTGCCGTCCCTCCGGGACTTTCTGCAAGCAGCAATTATCCCACCATCTGATTTCGGCCAGATGGTCCTCGCTTCCCGCATGTTTGATAGAATGTATCCTCGAAGCTCGTTTGCGGAATCGTCGGGCACGTTCTTGTTTGAGAAGCAGGGGAAACCACGAAAATGCCGGAAGCGATCATGCGGAAAAGTGCCGACGACGAGCGCGTGTTCGAAGGCTACCGGCGCTGGGGATATCTTGCGGCGAATCTGGATCCGCTCGGCTTCCTGACTCCCATTGTACATCCTGAACTGGTCGCCGTTGGGGAGGCAGCCGCCTCGGCGCGAAAATTTTACTGCGGGACGATTGGCGCCGAATTCGTACACATCGATGATACGGAACGGCGCCGCTGGATTGCCGAGCGGCTGGAGTGCGACGCGCCGCAGCCCGTTCGCGGCTTCATCCTCGAACGGCTGATCCGCGCGGAACTTTTCGAGCAGGTGCTTCAGGCGCGCTATCTGGGGAGCAAGAGATTTTCGCTGGAAGGCGTGACCGCCGTCATTCCGCTGCTCGACAGGGTGCTCTCGGCGGCTGCGGCGGCGGGCGCGGAGCAAGTAGTGCTCGGGATGAGCCATCGCGGGCGGCTGAACGTGATGGCGCACATCGCGGGACAGCGCGCGGCGGATATTTTCGCGGGCTTCGAGGATGTGGACCCGCGCAGCGTGCTGGGCAGCGGCGACGTCAAGTATCACGTCGGCGCAACGGGGGAATACCGGACTCGCGAAGGGCGCAAACTCAGCGTTCACCTGGCTTCGAATCCGAGCCACCTTGAGGCCGTCGATCCCGTGGTCGTGGGCCGCGCGCGCGCCAAGCAGACGCGCGAAGGAACCCCCGGAGGAGTGAAGAAAATTCTTCCGATCGTTCTGCACGGGGACGCGGCCTTCGCGGGGCAAGGCGTTTGGGCGGAGACGCTGAATTTGTCCGATATCGAGGCGTATTCGGTCGGCGGCACGATTCATGTGATCGTAAATAATTTGCTGGGGTTCACCACCGAGCCAAGGGAATTTCAGTCCACGCGCTTCGCCTCCTCCCTGGCCAAGCGCCAGGCCGTGCCTATTTTTCACGTGAATGGAGAGGATCCGGAAGCAGTGGTGCGCGTGGGGCAAATCGCGCTCGAATATCGTTCCGCGTTCGGCAGCGACGTGGTGATTGACGTGATCGGATACCGGCGCCACGGCCACAGCGAAGTCGATGACCCCACCATCACGCAGCCGCTGCTGTACGCGAAAATCAAGGATCACCCACAGCTTTGGCAAATTTACGCGAAAGAAATCGGAGCGGATCCGTCGGCGACGGTCACCGCCGTGCGCAACGAACTCGAAAGCGCGCACCAGGCCGCGAGTGAAATGCAGAAAAAACCGCGCCTGCGCAGGCTGCCTGCGTACTGGTCGCCCTACAAGCGAGGCCGCTACGACAGCGCCTATGAAGTGGATACCGGGGTCGCGCCCGCGGACCTCGGAAAGATTACAGATTTACTGACCAGTTATCCACCGGATTTCGCGATCCATCCGAAAGTGAAAAAGCTTCTGGAGCAGCGCTCCGAAATGGGGCACGGCCAGCGCCCCGTGGACTACGGGATGGCGGAAGCGCTGGCGTTCGGAACGCTGCTCCTCGGAGGCACGCCGGTGCGGTTCACGGGACAGGACACGCTTCGCGGCACGTTCAACCAAAGGCACGCGGCCCTCGTCGACACGCGGAATGAGGCGCAATACGTGGCGCTCGAACATCTGGCGCCCGGACAGGCGCGCTGTGAAATTTACAATTCGACGCTGTCCGAAGCCGCCGTGCTGGGATTTGAATACGGCTACAGCCGCGACTATCCGGAAGCGCTGGTGCTGTGGGAAGCGCAATTCGGCGATTTCGCCAACGGCGCGCAAATCATCATCGACCAGTTCATCAGCGCGGCCGAAGACAAGTGGGACTTGCCATCGGGCGTGGGGCTGCTTCTGCCGCACGGGTATGAAGGGCAAGGGCCCGAACATTCCAGCGCGAGGATCGAGCGTTATCTTCAACTCGCGGCCGAGGACAACATCCAAGTTTGCCAGCCATCGAACGCCGCACAATATTTTCAGTTGTTGCGCCGTCAGGCGCTGCGCCGCTGGCGCAAGCCGATGATCGTGTTCACGCCGAAGAGCATGCTGCGGCATCCCGACGCGGCTTCGCCGATCGAGGATTTCGAGCGGCCGCGATTTGAATGGGTAGTGCCGGACCGCGAAGTCACGTCCGCCGAGCGCGTCCTCGTTTGCAGCGGAAAAATCGGCCACGAATTGCGCGGGGAACGCAAACGCCGCGGCGATACGGATACGGCCATCCTGTTTCTCGACCAGCTCTATCCATTTCCGAAAAACGAGCTGCGCGCGGAAATGGCTCGCCATCCAAACGCGCGCGAAATCGTGTGGGTGCAGGAAGAGCCGGCGAACATGGGCGCGCTATCGTACGTCCTGCCGCGCATCCGGACGTATTTGCCGGACATTCCGGCGCGTTCGGTGAAGCGCTCGGCCAGCGCCAGTCCCGCGACGGGTTCGGCCAAAGCGCACGAACTGGAGCAGAAAACTTTGTTGACGCTGGCGTTCACTACGGGGCCGAGCTGAATGGAACTTGTCTCACAAATCCTCTCGCGCGGATGGCTTAATGCGGCAGGGGCTAAAGCCCAGTCTTGCTTCGATCTTGATGTCGCGGTTGAAGCCGCGACCCACAATGCTTGTTGATGAAACGTTTCCTAACTGGCGCGCAGCGCGAAAATCTTGGTGGGTCACGGCTTCAGCCGTGACGTAAGCGGCTTGGAAAAAGTCGGCTTCAGCCGCTGGCGATTCGTAGTACGGTTGTCACGGGCGGGCCGTTTCGGTGCGGCTCGGATTGAAATTCCGGGAGGAAATCCAAATGCGAAAGTTCATTTTGATGGGATTCGCTTGGTTGGCTGCGCTTTGCTTCGCAGCAGCTTGTGTTTCGGCGCAGCAGAATGCGCCGCTGACAGCTGTGCCGCCCAAGGAAGGCGATTTCATTGCGCACGATTTCAAATTTTCGGACGGCCAAACGCTGCCGGAGGTGCGGCTGCATTACACGACGCTCGGCACGCCGCATCGCGACGCCAGCGGCCGCGTCACGAACGCCGTG
>JBGQJJ010000101.1:0-7772 GCA_041498955.1 Terriglobia bacterium | reverse complement strand
GCGCTGGCGCGGACACCAGCGTGATTTCGTTCGCCGGACTTGTGGATTTTTCGAACGAACTGCTGGGGCTCGTCTCGGAGCTGGCGCAGCAGGCTTCCTATCCCGAGGACGAATTCGAACGCGAACGGCGCCAGCTCGTTGAGGGCTTGCGCATCGAGCGCACGACGCCCGGTTTTCTCGCCAGCGAGCGCTTGCGGCGCGTCCTGTTTGGCGCGCATCCGTACGGCACGATTTCGCCGACCGAAGAGCAAGTGGCGGGCTACCGCATCGAACAGCTCAAGGAGTACTACCAGCATTACTACCGCCCCGGAAACGCGTTGCTGGTGATGGTGGGAGACTTTTCCCCGCAGACGATGCTGGCGCAGATTGAAAAAGCGTTCGGCTCATGGTCGACCGGCCCGGTGGAAGCGGCGCCCGATCCGGCGCTGCCCGAAGTGCAAGGGCGGCGCGTGTATCTCGTGCATCTCCCGGAATCCGTGCAGACGCAAATCGTGATCGGCAATCGCGCCATCACGCGCAAGCATCCGGACTGGCTGGGCCTCACGCTGGCGAATTCGATTTACGGCGGCGCGTTCAATTCGCGCCTGGTGATGAACATCCGCGAGCAGAAAGGCTACACCTACAGCCCGCGCAGCGGGGCGCATCCCCTGCGCCAGCACGGTTATTTCAGCATCGGAGCGGCGGTGCGCAACGACGTGGTCGCCGCCACGCTCACGGAAATTTTCTACGAGATCGACCGCATGCGCTCGACACCGGTCGGCGAGGAAGAACTGGACGACGCGCGCAACTACATGACCGGAATTTTTTCGCTGGGCCTCGCGACGCAGGATGGCCTTGCCGGGCAACTGGCCACGTCCACGCTCGAAAAATTGCCGGACGATTACCTGGAAACGTACCGCGAGCGCGTCTTGAAACTCACGTCGGCGGATGTGCTGGATGCGGCGCAGAAATATTTCGATTCGGCGCACGCGCAAGTTGTGATCGTCGGTGATCGCGCGCAGATCGAATCGCAAGCGGCGCTGTTCGGCGACCCTGAGGTGTATGACGCGCAAGGGAATCGAATCTGATTCGTCCCTGAAGGCAAAAGTTCGGCAAGGAGCCGGCATCGTCCTGATTTTTTTGGGGATGATTTCGTTGGGAACGGCTCGGGTGTTGATCGGCCTTCATTTGGGGGAAGGGATTAAGATCTTCACCTTTTTTGGCGGCGCGCTGCTCTTGGGATTGGGATTCTTCATTCAAGGCAGGAAACGAAGGTCGCGATGAAATTCTTACCAATCCGATCTCGCACTGTAATTGTTCTCTTGACCCTTGCTCTCATCTCTCTGCCACTGTCCGGCCTTGCCGAGAAGCATCCTCCCGCGAAACCAATCGATCTCAACCTTGCGAACGTAAAAGAACTTCAGGAATTGCCCGGTGTGGGACCGGTCACGGCACAAAGAATTATCGACTTGCGAGAGAAGAGCGGCCGTTTTCACCGCGTCGAGGATTTGCTCGCTGTCCGCGGCATCAGTCAAAAAAAGCTCGATGCGATGCGTCCGTACGTCACAGTTTCCGCGCCGTCTCCGCCCGCGCCTCCTGCGCAGAAAAACACTCCTCCCCCGAAAAAGACGACTTCCCAGTAATCGGAGTTGATATTTCAATCGACTTCCTAAAACAAGAGTGAACTTAGTGTGAATAGATGTGGGCCGCAAGGCAGCTTCAGGGGCTAAAGCCCAACTTCCTAGAAGCCTTTTGTCAGGGCTGAAGCCCTGACCCACAAAGAAACAATCCTTGTAACCGATGAGCCCAGAAGCCAGAGAGTTGGGCTTAAGAAGTAAAATCTTTGTGGGTCGCGGCTTCAGCCGCGACACTAACCTGAGGGGGACAAGGGCTTTAGCCCCTGAAGCCACGTACAAATCTTCGAGGCTTACAGTGCAAGAGATTAAAGCGCCTGATGGGTGCGTTTTTTGGACGATGCGGTTCGGAGCGGGACTTGCTCGGAGATCGTGAGGCCGTAGCCTTCGAGGGCGACGACCTTCCGCGGGTGATTGGTGAGCACGCGTAGGTTCTTGAGCCCGAGATCGATCAGGATTTGCGCGCCGATCCCGCTTTCGTGCTGCAGGAGGCGTTGCCGCGCGATGTCCACGTCGAGCTGTTCGCGCGAGTGGTACAGGATGCGCGGGAGCGCGCCCGGAGCGGGCGCGGAGGCGTCGATGCCGAAGCCTCGCCCCGTGTGGTGCAGGTAGACGAACACGCCGCGATTCTCCCCGACGATGGCTTCGAGCGAGCGCTCGATAATTTCGTGGCAATCGCATTCGGTGGACGCAAACACATCTCCGGTGAGGCAGTGCGAATGCACGCGGACGAGCGGCGGCCCGCCCGCCAAACTCCCGCGAACCAGGGCAATGTGCTGCTCGCGGTCCACGTCGGAGGCGTACACGATCATGCGGAAATCGCCGTAGCGCGTCGGCAGAGCCGTCTCGGCGACGCGCCGGACGTAGCGCTCGTTCCGCATCCGGTAGCGGATCAGTTCCGCGACGGTCAGCAGCTTGAGCCCGTGTGTGCGGCAGAAATCGGCGAGCTGCGGCAGGCGCGACATCGTGCCGTCATCATTCATGATTTCGCAAATCACGCCCGCGGGAGTAAGTCCGGCGATTCGCGCCAGGTCCACCGACGCTTCGGTCTGCCCGGCGCGCACCAGGACGCCGCCATTTCGAGCGCGCAGTGGGAAGACGTGCCCCGGGCGAGCGAGATCGGTCGGGCGCGTTCCCGCGTCGATGGCCGCGAGGATGGTGATCGCGCGATCGGCCGTGCTGATTCCCGTGGTCGTGCCGCGCCGCGCGTCAATCGATTCGCAGAAGGCCGTGCCGTAATTCGACGTGTTCACCGGGGTCATGAGCGGCAGGGCCAGGTCGTCGCAGCGCTCTTCGGTCAGCGCCAGGCAAATCAAGCCGCGGCCGTTCTTGGCCATGAAGTTGACGGCCTCGGGCGTGATTTTTTCCGCCGCCATGGTGAGGTCGCCCTCGTTCTCGCGGTCTTCGTCGTCCACCAGCACAATTTGCCGCCCCTGGCGGATCTCTTCGACGGCTTCCTCAACGCTGGCAAAGGGGATCGGTTCGTCCGGCATGGCGGATTGGCAACTCCTGGGTCGTGACTTTGCGGATGTGAACTGCTTCTCTGACTATACCGAATCGGGGCAACTGCGGCAACCTGCGAGGAATGAGTAGGACAGGCTTCAAGCCTGTCGGGTTTGATATTGAATGCGCACCAGCAAACCGACAGGGTGAAGCCCGTCCTACCTGACGAAATCGATGCTTTTGGGCCTGAACTATGCGCTAGCGGGCCGTGCGCCGGCCGGAGCGCGATAGCCGGAACTGGCGGCCTTGCGGACAGCCTCAAGGCCCTCTGCTGCGTCCATCAGCGGCGTGGTCTTGATCGACTTGACCGCACCGCCCGCCGCGGCGGCGATGGCCAGCGCTGCGGCGCTCACGTTGTCCGGAAATTCCGAAATCAGGATGAAGTCGTAATCGCCAAACGCGAAATAGGCGTTAAGGATACGTCCGCCGAGTTTATCGACCACCGGACGGATCGCTTCCATCCGGTTTTGGGGATTGGAAACCAGCGCTTGCCAGCCTTCTTCGTTGTAGGCGACTTGGCTTAGGAAAAGTGGCATGGGAACCTCCTCGTTGAGTGAAATTCTTTTAGGAAACGGGCGGTGAATTTTTTTTTTGAATGTCACCGCCGACGGGCCGGGGGATCTCCTGTCCTGAGTCTCCTGAAGGGGACGTATACACCCCGGCCTTTTCCTTTGCAAGCGCTTCCGGTAGCAATGCCAATCCCGCACCGCTCCAGCGCATTCAACTTGGACTGGCCTTAGCCTGTGCAACTCGGGTTTTTAGAGTGCGAAAGGCCACAGGCTGAAGCCTGTGCTACATAGCGCTACGCGCCCTGCGCGTTGAACATTTTCATTTCGTCCGCCGAGGGGCCGTACATGCCCGGAATCTCGACGTTGTTGAGGCGCAGGTAAACGCCGAGCTGCGAGCGGTGGTGAATGAGGTGACTCAGCACCATGGTGCGCAACACGGCAGCGCGCGGCATGGCAAAAATCTGGTTCCCCTTGTAGGTGAGCGTCCAAATCTTCGCGAGGTCTTCGTCCGTCGCTTTGGAGAGCATTTGTCGAGCTTCCGCGACGTGCTTGTCGAAGGCCTCGAGCAGTTCCTTGCGCGTGGCCGGGGAGAATGGTTTCTCTTCGCCCGTGAAATCCAGTTTCTCGAAGCGAATTGTGGCGGTCGCGTAAGACGGGATTTCGGCCGTATGCGCGGCCAGTCTTCCAAGCGTCATCGACTTCTCGTGCGGCTTATAGTCGAACTTTCCGTCCGGGACGCGCTCCAGCATCTTTCGTGTGTTGGCCATCTCCTGATCGAATTCCGGTAAGAGCATCTGAGCGATTGACATGATCATCTCCTGAATTTTCGAAGTACGGGGGCAGGCGAGAGCATACCACCAGTCCGTAGGCGAAGACAAGGCGAAGATGAAAAAGTGGGACGGGCTTCAGCCTGTCTGGTTTTGATTTTCTCTAGATCGGCCCTAAACCAGACAGGCTGAAGCCCGTCCTACTCGATCCCCGCGCGGCGTTCCATTTCCACTGCCCGCTGCAGCGCGATGTCCGGGCAGCCGATATCCGCCTTCCTCCGGTAAATTTCATAGTTGGCAAGACTCTGAACGGGCGCAAAATCGCCGCGCAATAGCTCCAGCAATCGCGTTCTATCCTCCACAGGTTCGCCCATCAGTTGAAGATTTTTTTTGAGAATTAGCCAGCAGATATTCCCGCGGCGGCTGATTTCGACAATTTCTTCCGTACTGTACGGGTTGACCGTGCGATCGAACATCAGCACCGGAAAGCGCGGCCGCCTTCCCGTCGTGTAAAAGAAGAGATCTTCTCCGGGAATCATCAGCAGTCCCTGATCCTTCGGAATCACACGATCCGTGAAGCGGACAAGTTCCTCGAATTGCGGAATCCATGGCCCACGCATCGAAAGGCCCGCGAGCGCGGGCAGAGTTGATCGGGCCATGTCGCCAGTAGAGACGTCGGCGTAATTCAGCCGCTCGCGGCTCGCGACGTAGAATCCGCCGGAAACGAGCATGGAGAGCGCCGCTACACCGGCGAGCAGCTCGATCTCCCGCGTGGAATATTCTCTCGCGAGCCTGAACAATTCCGCAAGAACGCCGGCGAGCAAGATCGTCAGCAGCGGCCAGATAGCGTAAGTCGAACCCCAGAGCTGCTGCGACAGAAAAGCCCCTTGTACAGTCCCTATCAAAATAAAAGGCAGGAGCCGCGCGACGCTCGGACCTTTTCTCGCGCCCCACAGAGCGAAGACCAGGGAAACTATCAAGACCACGGGCCACAAGGCGAGCAGCCGCTCGGCTCGCTCCGACGGGTCAGTTTCCACGAGGAGGTATAGGACCGCCCACGCGAACGGCGCCGACATCAATGAGACGGACAACGAAGAAAGGGTTCGGCTGCCGCGACGGTTGTGCCGCAGCAAGAGCGCGCCTGCCGCAAACGCCGCGAGCCACATCAGCGACATAGGATTCCAATAGGGAGCAAACATTTCCGAGAGCCGAGGCAACCGGCGCGCTGCCGCGAATTGGAAAGTCCAGTGCCAGTAGTTTTTCATGCCGACGGTGAAGTGAAGGAGGAGCATCGCGGCGCCGAGGCCTGCAGCCATCCCGGCCACGAGCCAAACGCCGCGGGACACGCGTTGCCCGTGCCAGGCATCGCGCGCGATCAGAATGACGATCGCCAGCGTCGCGGTTGCCAAAAATGCGAGCCCGGTATTTTGCTTCACGAAAAGCGGAAGGACGAAAACGATCCCCGTGAGAAATGCGCGAAGCGGCGGAAATCCCCTGCGCTCCAATTGCAAGAGCAGAAGGATGCCGCACAAAATGACAAAGGTACAGTCAGGGTCGTAGAAAGGATGCGGAAAGACGCAGTAAATCCCAAGCACTGTGAGCGGCGCGGTAAGGAGAAATGACACGAGACGGAATGTAGGAATTGCGCTGCGCAAAATATGGACCAGAATCCGCCACGTCAGGACCGTCCCCAGGCCGCCCACCATCGCGCTGTACAACACGTGGTGAAAGAAAACCCGGCCGGTGAGCTTGATCAGGAATGACTGAATCAGAAAAGTTGCGGGTGCGTACGGGAAAGGAAAGTCGCGATACGGAAGATCGCCGAGGGAAATCCGGTAGGAGTTTTCCAGAACATAGCTGAGGTCCCAGAGAACCGCCAGCCTCGAATTTTGCCACACGACGACGGCTGAAGTGCCCAGAAAGAGGAAAAGAGCTGCGGCCCAGTCCCACCGCGCCCAGCGCTCTCGGCTCGCAGGATTGCCGGGCAATTCGGTCGAGTACATAATTCCAGTAGAACAGACTTCAATGTTTGCGGAAAAAAGGAATTTATTTTGTCATTCCGAGCGAAGCGAGGAATCTCTCTTCGATTGAAACGCAGGAAAAGAGAGATTCCTCGGCACGCAGCGTGCCTCGGAATGACAAAAGTTAGGCCTTTTCAGCGCTCTTTGGAGCGTATTTTACTTTTTCAGGAACGTGCCTTGTTCCAGCTCCAGGTACGCTTTCTGCAGTTGCTCCTGCGTGTTCATTACGATGGGGCCGTACCAGGCCACGGGTTCTTCGAGCGGTTTTCCGGAGACGAGGAGGAAGCGGACGCCTTCGTCGCCGGCCTGCACCATGACTTCGTCGCCATGATCGAAGAGCACGAGCGAGCGGTTTTCCGCTGCGGAAGGCGGCGCGGTGTCCGCCCAACCGACCGGCTCGGTTGGCACCGAGAGAGGATGGGAGGCGTTGCAGAATTTTCCCGAGCCTGCAAACACATACGCGAACGCGTGCCGCGTCGTCTCGATCGGCAGAGTCTTTCTTTGGCCGGGAGGCACGGACACGTCCAGATAAATGGGGTCGGCCGCAACACCTTCGACGGGGCCGATCTTTCCCCAGAATTTTCCACAGACGAGGCGAACGTGCGTGCCATCGTCGTCCGTGATGTTGGGAATGTCCTTCGCTTCCACTCCCTGGTAGCGCGGCGGCGTCATTTTCAGCGAGCTCGGCAGATTGGCCCACAACTGGAAACCGTGCATGCGCCCCGCGTGATCGCCCTTCGGCATTTCCTGATGAATGATCCCGCTGCCCGCGGTCATCCACTGGACGTCGCCCGAAGCAATCGAGCCGTGATTGCCCATGCTGTCGCCGTGGTCGACAGTTCCGGCGAGAACGTAGGTGATGGTCTCGATTCCGCGGTGCGGATGCCACGGAAAACCCGCGGCATAATCTTCCGGAACGTCATTGCGAAAATCGTCCAGAAGGAGAAACGGGTCGAAATCGGAAGTGTTGCCGAAGCCGAATGCGCGGCGCAAGTGCACGCCGGCGCCATCGCGGGTCGGTTTGGAACGGATGAGCCGCTTTACTGGGCGTATGGACATACGAACGAACTCCTTGCAGGGGGGAGTCTACCCCATTGTGTGCTGACCTGCCAATGCTCGGTCTTTGCATTGACACTGAACTTCGTCAGATGTAGTTTCACACTTCAATCCATTCCTCGTGAACCTTAAGCCAATCTGCACTGTCAGGAGGACGTAATGGGAAAGCAAATCATCAGGTGGAGCTACTGGCTGGGAGCTGTTTTTGCGGTGCTGGCATTGGTGGCACGCGCATTCGACGTCTTGGGTTTTAGGTTTCTTGCGTTTGCAACAAGGGGCAGCTCGATTGATTACCGCACCTTC
>JBGQJJ010000100.1:0-7974 GCA_041498955.1 Terriglobia bacterium | reverse complement strand
CGTGAACGATCATTACCAAACGCACGTGCGGCACATTTACGCCGCCGGAGATGTGATTGGATTTCCCGCACTGGCCTCCACCTCCATGGAGCAGGGCCGCGTGGCGATGTGCCATGCCTTCGGATTCCCCTATAAACAGCGCCTTGCGTCGCAGCTGCCCATGGGAATTTACACGATTCCGGAAATTTCCGCGGTGGGCGAGACGGTGGAATCCTGCGAGATCAAGAAAATCAGCCACGTGGTCGGGCGCGCGAAATACGCGAACAATGCGCGCGGGCAAATCATCGGCGAGTCCACGGGCATGCTGAAACTGATTTTCCGTCCGGACAACAAGCAATTGCTCGGCGTGCAAATTTTCGGAGAAGGCGCGACCGAGCTGATCCACCTTGGCATGACCGTGCTGGAATCCGGCGGCGCGATCGATACGTTCATCGAGCTCGTTTTCAATTTCCCAACGCTCTCCGAACTCTACAAATATGCCGCCTACGATGGCCTCGGCAACCTCGCCGGCCACAAATTGCGCGAGGGGTAAGTAGCACAGCCACTCTTGGCTGTGTGGTTTTGTAAGTCGCACGTGCAGACGATCCGCCTCACCGACAATCGCAAAGCCCGCACAGGCAAGAGTGCCTGTGCTACACAAAACATCCCACGCAAAAAATGGTTTGCCTAATGAAGAAGAGCGCGCACACGATCGTACAAAGATCTTGCGGATGAATCCGTGACAGCAAGCGGCTGCGGCGGGCCCGGAGGCGCATCCGTGACGGTGTAAAGCTTGCCGTCGCGGAGGAACAGCTTCGCGGCTTCCGCGCGGTTGAAGGGGCGCGCGCCGCGGCGTCCGAAAACGGCAAGCTGGTTGCCGCTCTCGTCGACGGCGCGGTCGCGGTCGATGCCGCGTGAGATCGCGAGGGCCGGTCCGCCCGTACGATAGGTCGCAATCAATTTCGGAGTGGGCCGCGGGCTGAACCCGTAGGATTCAGACGAATCTTCCGGCGAAATCACTTGCAGGACGCGCAGGCCATTGCGCCCGTCGGCGACATAGGCGAAGACGCTGGCATCCACCGCGCCAATCTTCACGTCGTTCACATCGCTTAATTGCCCGTCACCCGTAAACATCTGATCAAGGCGAGGATGCTCGGGCTGCTCAACGTTAACGAGGGCGACTCCGTTCTTGCCCGCCGAGACATACGCAGTCGTTCGCGAGACGGTGACATTGCGCGCGTCGTCCAACTTCACAAATGCGCCGGGCACGACGCGCGGATGCGCGAGATCGGTTACATCGAGCGCTTTCAATCCCTCGCGATCGGTGACGAACGCGTAGCGGAATTGCACGGCGACTCCCTGCGCGTCCGCCAGATCGGGCGCGCCAATTTCCGCCGTTACGCGCGGCGCGAGGGGATTATCGAGATCGACGGCGACGAGGCCCCGGTCGCACAGAATGTAGGCATACGTTCCCGCAATCGTGATGCGGCGCGCTCCGTTCAAGATCCCACCGGGATTGAACGTGGCCGCGCGGCCGATGAAATTGTTTTCCGGATTTCCGTCGAGCAAAGTGCCAACGCCGGGATTTTTTCCCTTCAGATCGGGATTGCCAACGACGATCAGCCCTTCGTACTTGTCCGTGACGTAGAGAAATCCATACATCAAATGGATTTTCTGTTCTTCGTTTGCCGGATCCTGCGTGCGCAGGGGATCGACGGCGAGCGTCGTGGGAGTGGCGACGGCGGTCGCGTACTTCGTCTTCACATACAGGCGCTGGCCGAACGGTGAAACCGGCGCGGTCACCATGCGCTGAGAAAAATCCTTGTTGTCGATGTTGGCGACGTCGAAAACGCGGAAGCCGTCCGCGCCCATTGCCGCGTAGGCATATTCACCGCGCAGTTGGATGTCGAGAACGTTTCCGCCGTGGCGATACGCTGTCGTGAGTTCGCGCTTGCGGTCCTCATGCCTGCGGAAATCATCGGGATAGGCGAGGCGATGCAAATCGCTGCCGATGACGGCCTCGGGCTCATCGTGCTCCGCCGTCACGACGGCTTCAAATCCCTTGTCGCCGGTGGCCACGTATACGTAGCGTCCCATGAAGTTTAGAAAGTTCGTGCCCTGAAGCAGCAGCATCGACATCCAGGCGTTGTTGTCGCGCGCGGCGGAGACGTGGCAATCGGTGCATTGTTTCGTTTCGCGGGCGCGCACCGTGTGCGGCACGAACGTCGAAAACGCCTGGCCGCTGAAGCCTTCGGCCGAAACCGTCTGCTGCGTGTTGTACAGCCACTCGCGGTTGGCGTTTTGCGAACTCACCAGAATCGCGCACGAAGACCGCGCCGGCGCGACGCGATGTCCGGTGACGGTGCCGTCCACGGCCAGCATGTAGCCGTCATCGCGCAGCACCTGAAAATTGTAGGCGGTCCAGTTGCGCGTGGTCAGACCTTCGTTGTGCAGCATCGGGCGCTTTTCGTTGGCGGTCATCGAAAGGTGGCAGCCGAAACAGTTGGGCGTCCAGGAGGTGTGGCAGGAATAGCACGTCATGCTGCTGTTGGCGTGCGCGAGTTGCGATTCCTGTTTCGGCACGTCGCCCCAGGTCACGCCGTCGGTGCGCAGCGTTTTCGCCAGGCGCGATTTCTCGCTGTAGTGCGCGTTGCCCGGCGTGATCGAGTCGAGCGTCTGCACCACTTCCCATTCCAGGTGCGGGTCCATCATGGAGCGCTGGATCAGTTTCCCTTCGCGCCACTCGAATTGCCGCTCGCGCCACGGCGTGCGCAGCGCGTCGAGGTGCGTGCCGCCGCCGGATGCCGCGGGGCCGGACGTGACGAGCGTTGCAGGCTGTGAAATCGTGCCGTGGCAATCGACGCAATCCATTTCAATTGCGGCGCGCGGTTCGCCGTAAAGTTTTCCGGTGCCGTGGCTGTCTTGCTCCAGGTGACAGTCCACGCACTGCATGCCCTTCTGCAAATGAATGTCCGCGAGGTGCGCGGCTTTCTCAAATTTGTTCGGGTCGTCGGGAGAGACCGCGGTCCCTTTTTCGTCGAGCAGGCGGCCTTGCCTGTCGCGCGCGAATACCGCGCGGAAGAGCCAGCCATGGCTGTGAAAATCAGCGAACTGCGTGTCCTTCAGTTTTGCGTTGAAAGCGGCGCTGCCCGTTTGCGCGAGAAACTTCACGTCGGACCAAAGTCCGCGTGCAGCCGCCCCTTCGGGATTGCGTTGCGACACTTCGAATTTTTCCTCTTCGGTGGGATGGCGCTGCTGTTTCGGATACATGGCGCCGCCGTCGGATTCGTTGTCCCACCAGGTGTAGCCGAAATACGTGGTCACCATGTTCGTGCCCGGATGAACATGGCAGACCATGCATTGGCTCGAAGGGATCGAGCGCGTAAATTCGTGACGGATGGGGTGGCCGGACTCTTCGCGTGGAATCGTCGGGTCCTTCGTCGCGCTGAAACCGCGATTGCCAAACGGAGCGTACTGCGCGGAATGCTCGGCGGAACGGTCGTTCGCATACACCACGTGGCACGCCGTGCATCCGCTGGCGCGATAGTCGCCCGGCTGATCATTGGTGCCCGGCAAGGAAAGCAGGGGATCGAGCAGGCGAGTTTTTTGCAGGCCAAGGAATACCGGATCGGTGCGAAGCAGCGTGCCGAATCCGCGCGTGCTGAGCTTGTCGTCGGGCTTTCCCGCGTCATCGGCGCGCACGGGCTCGCCAATCTCGCCTTTTGGGCCGCCGCCGCGTTCGAATACGCGCAACACGTTGCCGGGCTGCGAAATTTCCCAGCGTTCGAGCGGCGTCATCTCCGGAAGGATGCCCTTTGTTCGAGTTTCTTCGGCGGGGGGCGGAGGAATTGTTCGAACCGTTTGCGGCGCGCCGTCGCGCGAGTAGCTTTCGCCGAATCGCGTGTCCTTGTGAGGATAGCCGCCGTTGTTGTAGAGTGCGGCGCCCCAGAGCATGCCTCCTGTTGTCATCATGCTGGTGGAAACGTTGCGCACGTCCGAGGGATGGCACCCGGCCCTGCCGCACGTTTCCGGCGCGACGCGCAGATCGCCGGGATTTACGAAACGCACGTATTCGGGGCTTTCCTTGAGCCACTGCGTGTACAAGCGCTCGGGATTCGCCGATCGGTCCGCCAGTTTTGGATCGCGGGGCTGCGGGTGGGCTTCCTGCTTCACCTGTTCGTATTCCGGCGATGCGGTGGCGACGCCCGAAGCGACTCGCGCGTTCGCGTTTCCGCCGTGGCAATCCGTGCAGCCGAGGCGCAGCGTGCCGGTCGCGTGCATGGTCGGCTGATCGGTTTGCGTGTGGCAGGAAGTGCATCCGGAGCTCTTGCGGTCGGCTTCCTCTTGCGTCTGGCCCGTCAGGTTCGGACCAGCTTTCTCATCGGCGGCATGCAACGAAGGCGCAGGCATCCGCGCAGCTAGCGCGGCGAGGAGCAAGCTCACGGCCAGCGCGGCCCAGGGAGACGCATGCCCCAGCCGATCTAAGAGATTGCGATTTTTCATCCCGCAATTCATTGACATTTCAATGTCGATCGCCCTTCAACGGCCGCATACAAGGTCGAGTAGCACCGCCACTCCTGGCTGTGTGGTTTTGTAGGCCGCATGTGTGCTGCCAACTCCACTACGATTGCCAAACCCGCACAGCCAGGAGTGGCGGTGCTACTAAAACTGAAACCGCACGTTCGCAAAAAGAGAAAACTGCGTCGTGCCTGAAAAAATATCGCGAAATCCCTGCCCCGGGAACAAAGCAGCGGCGCCTCCCGTGATGGAAATATTTTCGGACAGCGGAGGGCGGTACTGAAATCCGAAGCTGGTGTCCAGTCCAATCGTATTGTGAATGGGCGATTCAAAAAGCAGCAGCGCGATGGGCGCGGTGCGCTCGAATCGCAGATAATTCACATTCAGGAAACTCCTGAGTTTCGGCGTCAGATCGAAATTCGCGCCCGCGTTCACCAGAAAAATTCCCGGGTTCACGAAATTCGCTTGTCCTTCCGTCTTGCTGGTGCGCATGCTGGGCAGCAAGCTGTCACCGGGCGTGAGCGCGATTCCGGTTCCGGGCAGGCGAAGCTCCTCCCGGTCCCAGAAGCTGAAAATTCCTCCAGCAAACGAGGGATCGTCGACGATGGTGTCGAACCCGGTAGCGCGGGCGTCGCGCGGATTTCCATCCCCGGAAGCATAGAATGCGGAAATCTTGTAGCGCACCCAGTCTTTATCAACGGAAACTTCCGCGGCTGCCATCTGCGCGTTGATGGTGACGGCGCGCCCCGCGATGGGGTTCAGACTGTCGGAGCCGAGCGCTTCATAAAATGCGTGGTTCACGTTGATCGGGCCGAAGTGCCCGTTGCCGGTCCAGCCCAGATAGGCGGCGCGAATTTCGTGCGGCTGAAAAATTCCAATGGGGGCGGGGCGCACGAGAAAACCGTTGTCGTCATAATGCACGGTGGCATCATCTTTGTTGTAGTGAATGCTGAACTGGGTCGTGTAGCCGGGCTTGATAAAATCCTGCATGTAAAAATTCGCGATGATCACCTGCTGGTGGCGCGGCGCGAATGCGTTCAGCCCGCTGTTCGTATCTTTTTCGAGCATATTGAAATAGGCGGCGTTGTATTCCCAGCGGTCCGAGTGAAGATTTCCGAACAGGCGCACGCCTGGCTGCTCGTCAACGAAAAGAAATCCGCGGAAATCGCTGGAAAAACCCTGAATCCCCGCCCGCACGGAAAGGAAATCGTAATTGGGACTCAAATCGTGAATCTTGTATTCCGCAAACGCTTCCTGAAGCCCTGCGTGCGCTTCGAGGCGCGTTGTGCCCTTGCGCACGTCAACATTCACGATTCCGAGCTCGCGTACATCCAAATAATTCACGTTCACGGCGGGAGTCACCTGGATGCGCCAATCCACTGGACGGAAAGACGCGTCCCCGTGAAATAGATCAACTGAAAAACGGAATGTTTCGCTCAGCGCGAACTGCTCGCCCCTGCCAAAAAAATCGCTGCTGCCCGGCCGGGCCGAGCTGATGTTGCTCGTCGAGGGAACTCGGCGCTCGTCGACGGAAGTATCCGACGTCGCTGTGATGTTCAAGAATGTCCGCTGGCCAAAGACCGGCACGTCGCCCTTCAGCCGGTTGCGATTGAACGGGTCCCACCAGTGGCTCGTCCGCACGTAGGGATACTCCCCGTTCCGCCCGTAGCGATTCCATTCCGGCATCGCCACGTTCCAGCGATCCGGCATCTCAAGAAACACTTCCTGCGAAGGTGGAAGAATCTCCGGCGTGACGATCTCTTGTCCCGGCTCCGCGTCTGGACGGCGGCGCAGCTCGCGATAGGGCGCAGCGGCCACGGTGGCTGCGGCGGCAGGTGCCGGAGGACCGAGTTCAGGCATACGCGGCAAACGAGAGGCTGGCGCGGCGGAGATTGCCGAGAGCGAAAGTGTAAGCTCGACAGTTACCACGTCTCCTGGGTCGAGCCGCACATCATCGCGCGTCAATTTATCGAAGCCGTCGCTCTGCACCAGCAACAGATAAGTTCCTGGCGCGAGATCCGTCCAGCGGAACACGCCATCCGCATTTGTCGAAACAGTCTGTGTCATTCCTGTGGCGCGATTGGTGATGGCAATCAATGCGCCGACAATTCCGCGCGTCGCAGGACCTCGCACGATTCCTTGCAGGGCTGCTGTCTTGCGAGGAGTTTGCCTCGGGATCCTCTGCTCGTCCTGCGGCGGAAACGCGGGTAGCGGAAAGCCTTTCGGTACTGCGGCGAAATGTTGCCTGGGGATGCGCGCGGAAGCGAGAACATAGGAAGGTCTGGAGAAACGGTGTGAGCCGGCGCGGCGCGCGCTCGTACGCGAATGAGAACGCTTCGCTGAGGCGGCCGCAGGACGGCGCGGTGTGGATGTATGCCTGGAAGAAACATTCGCCGGCAACGCGGTCATGGCCGGCACGAACGCCAGCAAGAAGCCCAGGCCAAGCCTTCGGATTGGTTCGGATGCGCGCCGCATCCAGATTATTTTGGGTCTCCCGGCCGCGAGAGGTGCTAAGCCAGCCGCCGACTAGCTAACAACAATCTCCCAGCCGCGGCAAGGAGTTTTGGCCCGGCATGCGCGGAGATGGAAACACGCTCGCCACAGACAAAAATAGGCAAGAATCCATTTTCGCGGTTCCCACGGGAGCGCATTAGCATTTATGCTGGCTGCGCGAGGAATTTCCATGCCAAACGAACGGCCCCATCCGGTCTTGGCTTTCGATGTGTACGGCACGCTGATCGATCCATTCCGCATGGAAGAACATCTGCGACTCGCCTTCGGAGAGAAAGCGAAGGAAGCGTCCGAGCTATGGCGCGGCAAACAAATTGAATATTCGTTTCGCCGCGCGCTCATGAAGAAGTATCGGAACT
Source organism: Terriglobia bacterium (assembly GCA_041498955.1). Taxonomy (GTDB): domain Bacteria; phylum Acidobacteriota; class Terriglobia; order Acidiferrales; family UBA7541; genus Palsa-360. The sequence goes on along the minus strand of JBGQJJ010000100.1, from coordinate 607 downwards.
TCGACGCGTGCACGGCGCAGGCGCTCCGCTTCGTCAGCGCGCAATTTGGAATCTCGCTTTCCAAGGAAGCGCAGGAAAAGTTGCTGTCGAAGTATCTGGAGTTGCCTGCCTATCCGGACGTCACCGGCGCGCTCGATGAACTCGCGTCGCGACGGTTCACCATTGCCGCTTGCTCGAACGGAACCGAGAGCGCCGTACGCGGATTGCTCGATCATGCGGGAGTCCTGCCGCGCTTCAGCAAAATCGTGAGCGTGGATCCGATTCGCACGTTCAAGCCGGACCCCGCCGTGTACGAACACCTCGTCTCTGAAGTCAACGCTAAAAAAGAAATGGTCTGGCTCATTTCGAGCAACCCGTTTGACGTGATCGGCGCCAAGGCCTGCGGACTGCGAACAGCCTGGGTGCAGCGCGATCCGAAACGCGTGTTTGATCCATGGGAGTTTGAGCCTGACTTGATTGTTCATGGACTTGCGGAATTGCCGGGCAAACTGACGGAGTAGCACACACTTCAGCCTGTTGATTTTGGTCCTTGCAAGTACTAAACCCCACAGGCTGAAGCGTGTGCCACTCAATTCCCTCCTATTTGCACTTCTCGCACAACGCGTTG
>JBGQJJ010000099.1:0-8009 GCA_041498955.1 Terriglobia bacterium | reverse complement strand
GATCGGCCCGGAGCGTTTCACCCATGAAATATTTCACCCCATCGGCGCGTACTACGTGATGGATGCGAGGAGACATCCCGAGGGGATGAGCCCCGCGGAACAGGCCGCTGCCCAGGAGCGGATCGCGCAAGCCAAGGCCGGCAACGCGGAGGCCTGGGGCGAATTGTATCGCCAGTACGCGCCCGCAATCTTTCGATTCTGCCGCCGGGCGATGCCCACTCGCGAGGACGCCGAAGACGCCACCATGGATATCTTCATCAAGGTTCGGCAGAAGCTTTCGCAGTATGACGCCAGCCGCCCGTTCAGCGCATGGCTTTACACCGTGGCCGCGAATCATTGCTGGGACCTGCTGCGCCGGCGAAAACTGCGGCAGGGCCTGGAGACAGGCGAAGTCGAGAATCTGCCGCTCGAGCATCCCGATCCCGGCCAGCTCGAGCAGCTCATCGATCGCCGCACCAGCCAGGAAGTGCGGCGCGCGCTCGACAAGCTGCCGGCGCGCTCGCGCATGGCGCTCGTCCTGCGCTATTACTCGGACATGAGTTACGACGACATTGCCGCAACCCTGGGAGTTCGCCGGACGTTCGTGGGCGTGGTGCTGTTGCGCGCGCGGCATCAGTTGCGCGAGATTCTCGAAGGCCAAGGCGGCGCGCGCCTCGCCACGGGAGGCGCCGCGTGATCCATTTTGACGAAATGGCGTGCCTCCTCTATCTCGAAGGGCAACTCGATCCGGCGCGCTCGCTCGAGATGGCCGCGCACGTCGAAGAGTGCGCATCCTGCCGCGATCTGCTTCACGCCCTCGAACGCGAAACGGCATTGCTTTCGAGCGCACTCACCGAAGACAACGAACCAATGCCCGCGCGCCTCATGAATGAGCAGGGCGAGGGGCTGCCGTCCTGGGCGTGGACGCTGGCGTTCGGAATTTTTGCGGCGGGCGCGTATTGGCTTTGGACTGACGGAATCGGGCCGTGGTTCGATCAATTGAGCAATGCGGGCTTCGGCGGCACGGATGTATTCAGCATGATTGTGTTCACCGGAGCTTTCTGGGAAGGATGGAGTGACATGATTGACGCGATACAAATCGGGGCTGTGATTTTGATGGCGATCGTGGCGCTCGGATGGATCCGCCGCCGATTGCGGCGTTCCGTGGCGATTGCCGTGGTTATGTCGGCGGTGCTATTCGCAGTGGCGCTGCCGCAACAGGCCGGGGCGGCGGAAGTGCGGCGCGGGCGATCCATTTCCGTTCCCGCGGGCGAAACGGTTCACAATGACCTGGTTGCCACAGGCGCTTCCGTAAGGATCGAGGGCACAGTAGAAGGAGACGTGATCGCGTTCACGCGCGACCTCACCGTCACCGGACACGTCACGGGCGATGTGATTGCATTTTCCCAGGAGGCGTTAATCGACGGAACCGTGGACGGAAATGTGCGCGTGTTTTCGCGCGGCGCGATCCTGCAAGGGACGGTCGGTAAGAACGTGTCGGCGTTTGGGAGTTCGGTCGACATGATCTCCAAGGCCAATGTGGGCGGCGGAATGATTGTGTTCGCGGGCGAAACGGACCTGGACGGCAAGATACAGCGCGACCTGCTTGGAATGGTGGGCAGGACCGATCTCGATGGATTGATCGGGGGACAGGTTTGGATACGCGGAGGGAGCCTTTTAGTGGCTTCCACCGCGGAAATTCGCGGACCGGCTACGTTCGAGGGCCCCCAACAGCCGGTGGTAGAGTCGGGAGCGAAGCTGGCAAGCCCCATCCGGACGGAACTCACGCAGGAGATTCGGCGGACCAGACGGACAGCGGCACGCGTCGTGATCCGCGGCATTTTCGGATATGCAGGGGCCTTGGTGGTTGGAATTTTGCTTCTGGTCATCTTCCCTGGATTTTTCCGTGCGGCCTTGCGCGAGGCGGGCAGCATAGGTCTCCCCTTCGGGGTTGGGGCGCTGGCTTTGATCACGAGCGCGGTCTTGCTGGTTCTCGGAGTGCTCCTGTTATTTGTGGGCGTGCGCGCTGGAGTGGCAGGTGTAATGGCCTATGCGCCGATTCTGTATATTGCGCAAGTGTTTGTCGGCACGTGGCTCGGCAACAAGATGATGGGCCAGCCTCCGGCCGTCACCAGCGCGGTGATCGGCCGAATGGCAGTTGGGCTGCTGATTCTTCATGTCGCGGGATTCATCCCCATACTTGGAGTGCTAGTGTGGCTGGCGGTCCTGCTTTGGGGGACTGGCGCGGTCCTGCTGGGCTTCTATCGGATGTCGCGCGTGGAGAGCGCGCCACTTCCAGCATAAACGATACGAAACAACCGCGGGCCGGGACGCACGGTAAGCGCGTCCCGGCCCGTTTCACTTTTCTTGGAAGGAATGTACGGCCGTTCTGCTATTTCAGAACGACTTTGGTCGCAGCCAGGGTTCGCCCGCCACTGACATTGAACAATGGGCCACGCACCGAAACTGTGCGGCCTTGCGTAATATCCGAAATATTGATGGTGCCGCCGATCTCGAAAAAAGTCGTTGGCGGAGTGGTCTGCGCCAGAATCAGAGTGACGCCGTGACCGGAAAAAATGGAGGGAATACTCGACAGGGTAATGATTCCCGATCCGATGTTGCTTACAGTCGCCGTAATGCGGGACGACCGGAGACGCACCCGATCCGCCTTGACTGTGGCGCCGGAGGAGGCGCTGTTTCGCCGGATGGAAACCTGCTGGCCGACCACCAGGTCGGCGGGCGCGGCAAACAATAAACCCGAAGTACTTACCGGCAAACTATCTGCATGGGCGAAATCCACGTCAAAGGTTGTCTGAGGCGAAACGAAATATTGCACAGTCGCGGTTTCGCCGATGTTTAGTCCCGTCCCCGTGGCGGAAATTCCGAGGGTCGTTATGGTGAACTGCTGTGAACCCACATTCGTGCTGGTGATCATGCCCTCGACCTCCGCGTCGCTGCTGTCAGCATCTTCAAAGAGGATATTCCGGGCCAGAATCGATCCGTCCGACTGGATGCCGATATCCACGCTGAGGATTTGATCGTTCTGCAGACAGGCGAACCCACTTGTGGAGCACGCGCTGGAGGGAAACTGAAAGAATGACGAAGTATTGTCCGCCTTCAAGGAAAACGATCCCGATGCATTCGTCAGTGTAAACGTTTTGCTGGACGCAATGACGTTTCCGACCTGACCCACGACGTCTTCCGCGCCGACCGGAGGCGCTCCAGTTCCCGCAGGCGTGAAGGAAGTCACGGTCGTCCCGGCACTGAAGTTCGCGCCCAGCGATGACGTCAGCAAGTTGTCCAAGTTGACGTCGATCAAGAGACCTGCGTTGACACCGGAAGCGATCGAGAACGCCGTCAAGGGGACCGTCGCCGATAGACTTGGCGGGACCGGCGCAATCGTGCAGATCGAACCCACGGCGCAGCCTGCGATTGTGGCAGCCGTGTCGTTTTCAAACGTGAGAGATGGATTTGCGAACGTCAGCATCACGGAGGTGTAATTGCCCGAAGGAATGTTCGCCGCAGTGGCGATATACGCGATGTCCGTTTGGAGCCGGGTCAGCTCCACGGTCGTTGAGCCGGAAAACAACGAAACATTGCCGGGAGCGAGCGTCGCACCTGTGAGCGTTACCTCGGCCGCAAGGACACTCACAGTGGAAGGCGGCAGGTCAGTCATCGCCAGGACGACGGACGAATTCCCGTTGTTTTGAGTCTGTGAGCCAAACTGATTGCTGCCGCCGCAGCCCCCAAGCGCCGCAGTGAGGACCAGCACTGAAATTGGCCAAATTGATCGTATTCGAACCATGTTGCCCCGGTGCCGTTGATCCCATGACAGGCAAGCACAATCTCCTCGCTGCGCTCCGCCCGTCCAGACGCTTTAATGGCACTTTCAAAGCTAACACAGAGTGCAATTTACCGTGGGTAAATCCAACCCTGTGGTGAACAAAGAGTTTCTGTCCCGCAGGCCAGCCTTTTGTAGCACAGGCTTCAGCCTGTGGGGTTTCGGGTGCCTAGAGAAAATCAACCCCCCACAGACTGAAGTCTGTGCCACTCGGGGCCAAAATAGACGCGGCGTCCCAGCCCTGCCGGGACGCCGCTTTCCCTATGATTTGCTTTCGATTGCGATCTACTGGGCCTGCCCGGTAGTGCGCAGCAGGAGTTGCGTGCCGCTATCCAGGTGAACGTTCTTCGTTGCGGAAACGATCATGGATCCCTGCGTCGCGTTCGACGCCGCGGAATCGATCGAAAGGCCCTGCAAGCCGAATACTCCGCTGCTGTTGGACGCCAGCCGGCCCGTCGAGGTCAGTCCGCCCACCGCGCCTGAGGAGCGTGTGACCGTGTTCAGCGACCCTCCGGCATTCGTGGGGGCTGAACTAGCGGTGTTCAAAACGGTGCCCGTCGTTGCCCCAGCCGCGGCACCCGCCGTCGAGGCCACGCCGCCTGCAAGGCCGCCGCCGCTTCGCGCCGATCCTTGCGCTGCGCCCATCCCGCTACCCGAGGCCACTATATCGTCAGCGCCTGTCGAAGCCGCCGCCGCGGATTGCGACGACGCGAGAGCCTGAATGTTGGCGCTAAAGGGCACTTCCTGACCGTTTTTCAGCACGGCATGATCGAACAGGATGCCGAGCTGGGATTGCGACTGCCCCTTGGCTCGCGCCTGCGCTTGCGTCACGTGTCCGACGAGGCGCGTGCCCTTTTTCAGCACGACCTTGCCATCCTGCTTGATGTCCTGTTCGGCGCGCGCTTCCACTTCGTCGCCAGGCTTGCTCCTCTTCGCGTCGAGAGAAGTCGCCAGGGTCGCGTCAATCTTCGTGCCGTTGGAAATGTTCGCGGAATTGTTACCCGCATTGGCGTTTGCCTGCGACTTGGATGACATCGACGATGACGTGGCTGCTGATCCGTTGCCGGAGGCCTGCGCCCCGGAATTGTTCGTCTGCACCGTGGTTTGCGACTGTGTCGACGCGCCCGCTTGCCCCGAAGCCGTTGTTTGCGCGGCTGCCACCCAGGGGCCCAGCATTCCGATGGCAAGAACTGAAAGTATCCGTCTCATGAAAAGCCCTCCTATAGGCTGAGTTGTATTCCACTACCCGCGTTTATTCCGCCAGTCATTGCTGCATGATAGTGCACCGGTCCAAGGGAGCAATTCCATCGCCAAGAGACAAACCCTTAATTTTCAAAGGCATAGAAATTACTGTGCCTTAAAGGTTAACATTGGAACTGAGTCATTTTTAGACAGTCGAGCAATTTCTACGGAGGTAAAAAGATTCCGCTTTTTGCCCCGAATCGGCAAGCAACGAAGCGAAGGAAAAGAGAAGCTAGACCAGGGTTAAGGAGTGTCCCACTCGCGCGATGATTTCACAGGCGCGCTCCAGGTCCACGCGCTTGTGCGTCGCCGTTACCATGGCGCGCAGCCGCGCCTTGCCCTCGGGAACCGTGGGAAATCCAACAGCGGGAATGTAGACGCCCGCGTCGTACAGGCGGCGCGAGAATTCAAACGCCTTCGCTCCTTCTCCCACGTGAATCGGGGTGATGGGCGTTTGCGTCGCGCCGGTGGAAAAGCCGAATTTTTTCAAACGGCGCTGGAAGAATTTCGCATTCGACCAGAGCTTCTTGAGCAGCTTCTCGCCTTCCGACGAATCGAGCAGCGTGAAGGCCGCCTGGCACGTGGCCACTACCGAAGGCGGATGTCCCGTGGAAAAAAGAAAGGGGCGCGCGCGGTGATACAGAAAATCGATCAATTCGCGCGAGCCGCAAACGTATCCGCCCATCGCGCCGATGGCTTTGCTGAGCGTGCCGACTTGAATGTGCACGCGGCCGTGGCAAGCGAGATGGTCCACCGTGCCGCGCCCGCCGCGGCCAAGCACGCCGGAAGAATGCGCGTCATCCACCATCATGATGCAGTTGAATTTTTCGGCGAGGCCGCACAAATCGGCAAGCGGGGCGATGTCGCCGTCCATGGAAAACACGCCATCGGTGATCAGCAGCTTGTGGCCGGGCCAGTTTTCCGTTTCCTTGCAGAGACGCTCGCAATCGGCCACGTCCTTGTGCTTGAACACTTTGATCGTGGCGCGCGAAAGGCGGCAGCCATCGATGATGGAAGCGTGATTCAACTCGTCGGAAAGAATTAGATCGTCCTTGCCCAAAATTGCCGCGACGGTTCCCGCGTTGGCCGTGAAACCGGACTGAAACACCACGCAGGCTTCCGTTCCTTTGAACTTCGCAATTTGTTCTTCGAGGGCCATGTGCAGGTCCATGGTGCCGGCGATGGTGCGCACCGCTCCCGCGCCGACGCCGTGCGTGCGGATCGCTTCAATGGCGGCGCGGCGGAGCGCCTTGTGCGTGGTCAGGCCGAGATAATTATTTGAGCTGAGGTTGATGACCTCTTTTCCGTCGAAATGCGCGACAGGTTTTTGCTCGCCTTCGAGCACGCGCAAGCGGAAGTGCAGGCCCTTGGCCTCGAGTTCAGAGAGTTGCTCGTGCAAGTAGGAAAGCGGATTGGGAGTCATTGCAGTTTCACTTCTTATTTCTCAAGGCGATTCTGATCGCAGGTTTTGTAGCGCCGGCGCTACCAGAGCTTTCTCCGGCGGTCGAAAGCTCTATTGTACGCGCTCGAAGGTGTAGCCCGAAGCATCCAGCGCGGCGGTCAAGTCCGCGACGTGCTCCGGCCCGCGCGTCTCCATGGTGATGTCGATGACGGCGTCTCCCAGCACGACGCCGTAATAGGCGCGGTCGTACATCGTTTCCACGATGTTGGCCTTCTGGTCGGCAATCACGCCGGCGAGCTTTTGCAGCGCGCCGGGATGATCGGGCAAATGAATTCGCAGGCGGACGAGGCGGCCGTCCTTGACGAGTCCCCGCCGGATGATCAGCGAGAGCAGCGAGACGTCGATGTTTCCCGCACTGACCAGGACACCGAGTTTTTTTCCGTGATTCGGAGTTTTTCGATTCAGAAGGGCCGCGGTCGCGGCGGCTCCGGCGCCTTCCGCGAGAAGTTTTTCTTTTTCGAGCAATTGAAGAATCGCGCTGGCGATTTCTTCCTCATCGACGGTCACGATTTCGTCCACATATTTCTGGACGAGCGGAAACGTCAGCGTACCCGCGCAGCGCACGGCGATTCCGTCCGCGATGGTCTTGTTCGCGGGCAGAGTGACCAGCCCATTTTTTTCCAGCGCCGCCTTCATCGAAGCGAGCCGCGCGGATTGCACGCCGATCACTTTCATTTTTGGATTGGTTTCTTTTACCGCGCAGGCCACGCCCGCGATCAATCCGCCGCCGCCCACGGGAATAACGAGAGCGTCGAGGTCGCCGTGCTGCTCCAGCATTTCCAGGCCGAGCGTTCCCTGTCCCGCGATCACCGCCTCGTCGTCAAACGGGTGAATGAACGTGAGACCGAACTGCCTGGAACGGCGAACCGCTTCCTCGCAGGCCTCATCGTAATTCGCGCCCGCGAGGATCACTTCCGCGCCATAGCCGCGCGTGGCGGACACTTTTACCAGCGGCGTCGTCAGCGGCATGCAAATCTGCGCCTGAATGCCGCGCTTGGTCGCGTGATACGCCACGGCCTGCGCGTGATTTCCGGCCGAAGCCGCGATCACGCCGCGGCGGCGCTCTTCGTCCGAAAGCAGGAGGATTTTATTCAGCGCGCCGCGTTCCTTGAACGCGCCCGTCATCTGCAGATTTTCGAGCTTCAGGAAAATCGAGTTTCCCGTCTGCTGCGAAAATTTCTCGGAGTGCACGAAGGGCGTGGCCACTATCGAGCCCCGGATGCGTTCCCGCGCATCCTTGATCGAACGAAGCGTCACCATCGGAAAAACCATGAAAGTTGTTTTTTAGTCATTGAAAACGGCCGAGTCTTGCTCCATGCGCTCGCCGGCTCCCCTGTCACAATACGCCCGAGCACGAAGCGCTATAGCATTACATAAGCGGCGGGCTTAGGCCAACCGGTTCCCTTGCGTTACACCTGCGGACAGGTTCTCTTGTGAACGTCGATGTTGCCTTGTAATCTTTTCGCAGAGGCCCAAAATGTCCGG
>JBGQJJ010000098.1:0-8069 GCA_041498955.1 Terriglobia bacterium | reverse complement strand
CGGTTGGGACGGAAAAGCGGTTCCAGAATCGCCCATTGGGCGTCGGTAAGGTCCATGCATCGGATTTACGCCATTCGCCATAAGTTTCAACTGTTCAGTGCGTTGAAAGTGTTTATGAGATAACTTCTGGGCAAGACGCTCTACTTCGAAAAGCCGTATGACTCGCCGCGCGTGAATCCCGTTGTCGATGATGCTCGCAGCTACGTGGAAACCACGAACGATCGCTTCGATATGGTGGTTTTTTCCCTCCTGGATTCCCACACTACCAGCTCCTATTACTCCAACATTCGCATCGACAACTACGTCTATACGGTCGAAGCGCTGCAAGCCACCAAGCGATTGCTCAAGCCGGACGGCATTTTGGTCGTCAAGTTTCAGGTGATGACTCCGTGGATCGCCGGACGGCTTTACGGTCTACTCCAGACTGTCTTTGGCCGCGAGCCGCTGGAAGTGCAAGCAAGTGATTCCACGTTCACGACCTCCGGCCGATTTTTCATTGCCGGTTCCCAGGCACGTGTCGATCGAGCATTGGCCGACCCCTCTCTCGCCTCGTACGTGCACACGCATCAGAATTTCCCGGTTGCAAAAGCCTCGCTGACCACCGACGATTGGCCGTATTTTTATCAGCATGAGCCCGGATTGCCGGGATCGGTGATTATTCTTTCGGCGGTGCTTATCCTTCTTTGTTGGTTGTTCATGCGCCAAACCGGCGCTATCGTCAGCTCTCTCCGTTGGCACTTCTTTTTCTTGGGCGCGGGCTTTCTTTTGCTCGAGGCCCAAATCATCAGCAAGATGGCCTTACTGTTCGGGACAACTTGGTTGTTGAACTCGATCGTCATCGGCGGCCTCTTGATGCTGATTGTCGCTTCAAACTTCGTCGTGCAGTGGAAGCCAAGAATACCGGTTGCCGTTGGCTATGCAGGCATTTTCTGTACGATTGCCGGGGGATACTTTATCCCGCTGGAACGGTTCTTTTTCCAATCTATATGGGTGAAAGCTCTAGCGGCAACTGCCGTGCTTTGCCTCCCTGTCTTTTTTGCAGGGATCGTATTCACTCGGAGTTTCGCGCTGGAAGGATTTCGCGGTGAGGCGCTCGGGTCGAATCTTCTGGGGGCATTGACGGGCGGACTGCTGGAATCGCTCTCGATGTGGACAGGAATCCGGTCGCTCCTTATCATTGCCGGCTTGCTCTACTTGGCGTCGTGGTGGGCGCTCAGCGCACAGAGTCGACTCGAGAAATTTGCGCCCCGAGTTGATTCGCTGGATGCGGGACCCGTCGGCTTTCGCACCCAAAATCCTCACCCGACAACTTAGTTCGGTTTGTGCCGACGCTGGCGTCCGCCCTCGATCGACAATTGTTGTCTGAATGTAGAGGCCGGACCTCCAGCAGATCAACTTCAAATTCAGATTGGCTGGACCAGCCAAGATTAGGACAGTGTCAACCAACCAAATGATGTCTCCTTGACATTGCGGCCCTCTCAGCTATCCTTAAAAGAGAAACTGATTCCCCCTGGAGGGTTAATTCGTGAACATCGAAATCCACGATGCGGCCCTTGAGGCCAGAATCCAAAAACAGCTTCAGGCGACCGGCTCGGGCAGCGTCGAGGAAGTATTGCTCCGTTTGCTGGAGACCCAGGAAGAGCAGGACCGTTGGCTTTTGGAGAACCGGGAAACAATCGAAGCAAAGATCAGGCGCGGCATCGAGCAACTCGACCGCGGCGAAGGAATCCCGGAAGATCAGTTGGATGCTCACCTGGCGAAACTGAAAAGCCAAATCTAAATGAACGCGCGCTACGTTCTTGCGCCCCAAGCCGCGCTCGACCTCGTGGAAATCTGGCGTTACATTAGAGAGCAGACAAGCGTCACGGTTGCGAACCGTGTTGAATCGGCCATCCGCGAAAAAATATGTTTTCTTGCGGAATCTCCAGGTGCCGGGCACCGCCGCAAGGATTTGACGGACGAGCAGGTGAAATTTTTCCCCGTCTACTCTTATTTGATTGTGTATCGGCCCGAGACGAATCCGCTCCAAATTGCTTCCATTCTTCACGGCCGCCGGGATGTGGAGCAAATTCTCAAAGGCCGCTAACGAGCGACTGCACGCCGCTAACCCCGAATGCTTTTGTCCGATTCAGACATCAAATCGACCCATAGCCAAAACCCGCGCGCGAGATTAGAATAGCGTCCGGCATGGAAACACCCAGATTCGTTCATCTGCACCTGCACACGGATTACAGCTTGCTGGATGGAGCGTGCGACCTCGAAGAGGTCGTCGATGAAGCGGCGCGCCGGAAGATGCCGGCCGTGGCCGTCACGGATCACGGAAATCTTTTTGCGGCGGAATCGTTCTACCACGCGGCCAAGACACGGGGCGTGAAACCGATCATCGGCTGCGAAGTCTACGTAGCGAAGGGAAGCCGCCACGATCGCGGCGAAACGCCGCAGCGCGATGCCGCCAATGGACAGGCAAGCCCCGCGGCGGAGCCGGGCCAGCGCGGCCTCAACCACCTCGTTCTGCTCTGCGAAAATGCGGAAGGCTACCGGAATCTGATCAAGCTTGTCTCCGCGGGATACCTGGAAGGTTTTTATTACAAACCCAGAATCGATTACGACCTTCTGGCAAAGCACAGCCGCGGGCTGATAGCTTTGTCGGCGTGTTTGCGCGGCGCCGTAACCGAAAACCTGGTGGAAGAGCGGCCGGACGAGGCCCGCGAAGCCGCTTACCGACTGCGCGACATTTTCGGAAAAGGGAACTTCTTCCTGGAAATTCAGGACCAGGGCCTGGAAATCGAAAAGCGCGTCAACCCAAAAATTGTGAGCCTGTCGCGCGAGACCGGCATTCCGCTCGTCGCCACAAACGATTGCCACTACTTGAAGCATAGCGACTCGCATGCCCAGGAAGTATTGCTGTGCATCCAAACCGGCAAGACGATGAGCGACGCGCATCGCATGAAATTTGCCACCGACCAGTTTTTCTTCAAGACCGCGGAAGAGATGGCGCAGGTGTTTGGCGAACTCCCCGAAGCGCTCGAACGCACGGTGGCGATCGCCGAACGCTGCAACGTAAAGATCGACGCCATGCAGAATTCTTTTCCGGACTTCCAGGTGCCGGAAGGGCACACCGTCGACAGTTATTTCGAGGCCGTCTCCCGTGAAGGTTTCGTTGCCCGCGTCCCCGTCCTCGAGGCGCGCGCCAAGGCTGGCATGCTCCGGAAAACGCTGGCCGAGTATGAAACGCGCCTGACGAATGAAATCCGGATGATTCAGCAGATGCGCTACGCCGGATATTTCCTGATCGTCTGGGATTTTATTCGTCATGCGAGAGCGCAAGGAATTCCCGTGGGGCCGGGACGCGGGTCCGCGGCAGGGAGCCTGGTGAGTTACGCGCTGCAGATCACGGACGTCGATCCGCTGCAATATGATTTGCTGTTCGAGCGCTTCCTCAATCCGGAGCGCGTGTCGATGCCCGATATCGATATCGACTTCTGCATGCGCCGCCGCGGCGAAGTGATTGAATACGTGACGGGAAAGTACGGCCGGCCAAATGTGGCGCAGATCATCACGTTCGGAACCATGGCGGCCAAGGCGGCGATCAAGGATGTGGGTCGCGCCATGGATTTGCCCTACGGCGAAGTGGATCGAATCGCGAAGTTGGTTCCAGCCCAGCTCAACATCACGCTGGATGAAGCGTTGAAGCAAGCGCCGCAGCTCAAGAGCCTGATCGATGGCGACGCTCGTTACACGGACCTGATGGAAGTGGCCAAGCGCCTGGAGGGCCTCGCGCGGCACGCTTCGACGCACGCCGCCGGCGTCGTGATTTCGCCGGAGCCGCTCACCAACATCGTCCCGCTCTACAAGTCCAACCGGGATGAAATCACAACGCAATACGACATGAAGGGCCTGGAACATATCGGTCTGCTCAAGATGGATTTCCTGGGCCTGACAACGCTCACCGTGCTGGACGACACCGTGCGCATGATCGCGCAGAATCGCAGCGCCCACATCGATCTGAGCGCGCTGCCCCTGGATGACGAGGCCACCTACAAACTTTTTGCCAGGGGAGAAACGACGGCGATCTTTCAATTTGAGTCGCACGGCATGCGGGACATCTTGCGCCGCTACCAGCCCACGCGCCTGGAAGATCTGACCGCTCTCAACGCCCTGTACCGCCCCGGCCCGATCCAGGGCGGCATGATCGACGACTTCATCAACCGCAAGCACGGGAAAAAGAAGGTCACGTACGATCTGCCCGAGCTGAAGGAAATTCTCGAAGAGACGTATGGCGTGATTCTGTATCAGGAACAAGTCATGCAGATCGCCAATCGCCTGGCCGGCTTTTCGCTCGGCGAAGCCGACATTCTGCGCCGGGCGATGGGCAAGAAGAACCGCGAGGAGATGGCAGCGCAGCGCGAGAAATTCCTGGCCGGATGCGCTACGCGAAAAGTGCCGCCGAAAAAGGCTGAGAAAATCTTCGATCTGATGGCGGAATTCGCCGGATACGGCTTCAACAAATCGCACTCCTGCGCCTACGCGTTGCTCGCCTACCAGACCGCGTATTTGAAAACACATTATCCCGTCGAGTTCATGGCCGCGCTGCTCACTTCGGAAACGGGGAACACTGAAAAAGTGGTGAAGTACATCAACGAAGCGCGCGGCATGGGCATCACCGTCCTTCCTCCCGACGTGAATTCGAGCGATCTCGATTTCACTCCAGTGGGCGAAGCCATCCGCTTCGGACTTCGCGCCATCAAGAATGTGGGAGAAAACACCGTCAAGGGAATTCTCGACGCGCGCGCGGAACTTGGGCGCTTCACTTCGATTTACCAATTCTGCGATCACGTCGACACGCGCCTCCTGAACAAACGCGTCCTCGAAAGCCTGATCAAATCGGGCGCGATGGATTCCCTTGGATCGCGCCGATCGCAACTGTTCGCGGTCATCGACCGGTCCATGGAAAAGGCGCAGCGCCGCCAGCGCGAAAAGACCAGCGGCCAGCACGGCCTATTCGGCGGCGCTTCGGCGGCAGCAGAGCCAGAGGATGAACCGTTGCCCGACCTCGAAGAATGGCCCGAACACGAAACGCTGGCCTCGGAATTCGCGACAGTCGGTTTTTATATTTCCGGACATCCGCTCTCGAAATTTGCTACCAAGCTTGCGGATCTCGGCGCCGTCGATCTGGCCACCGTGGAAGGACGCAGAAACGGGGAAGAGATTACCGTCGCGGGGATCGTCGTTGCGATGCGCAGCATGCGTTCCCGCAAAGGGGAGCGCTGGGGAATTCTCACGCTGCAGGACATGACCGGAGTGCTAGAAATTCTGGCGTTTCCGGAATCGTTCGCGCGCCTCGAAGCGGTGTTCAAGAGCAACGCGCCTTTGGTCCTGAAGGGGCGCGTCAACGTGGAAGAGGCCGGAACGCGCCTCGCGGTCATGGACGCGCGGAAACTCGAAGACATGGGGCAGCGTCCTCCGAATGTGATGCGCGTCCGCGTGAACCTGGAAACGGTGGATGCCGGTGTGCTCGACGAACTGAAGGAGCTATTCGCGCACAAGCCCGGTTCGTGCTCGGTCGCGTTCGAGCTCGTTTCGCCGGAGGGAGCGGTAGCCACGCTTCGCGCCGATCAGCGCGTGCGAGCGGATCAGGAACTCGTGCGCGAAGTCTGCCGCCTGTGCGGTGATAATGCAGTGCAACTCGAAGCGCGCGCGTAGCTCATGTAGGACAGGCTTCAGCCTGTCGGTTTTCTGTAAGTGAAGCTAAGGGAAGTGCGACAGGCTGAAGCCTGTCCTACTGAAAAACATGGCCCGAGAATCTCGAAAAGCGGAAATCGAAAAACTGGAGCGGGAATTGGCCGACCTGCAGCGCATGGCCAGGCCGGACATTCCTTCCGCGGAACTGGACCGCGTTCGCGGCGAAGTGGCGCAGTTACGCCGCGATTTTTACGAACACATGGGCGCCTGGCAGCGGACACTTCTGGCGCGCCATCCGCAGCGCCCCTACATGATGGACTACGTGCGCATCCTGTTTGAGGATTTCCATGAACTGCACGGAGACCGCGCCTACGGCGATGACGCCGCGATGGTCACGGGTTTTGCGCGCTATCATGGGCGTCCCGTCGTGCTCGTCGGCCAGCAAAAAGGCCGGGACACCAAGCAGCGCGTGGCGCAAAATTTCGGCCAGGCCAAGCCCGAGGGCTACCGCAAGGCGCTGCGCGTCATGCAGCTGGCCGCAAAATTTGGCCGGCCGATCCTGACGTTCGTTGACACGCCGGGCGCCTATCCCGGAATCGACGCGGAAGAGCGCGGCCAGGCGGAAGCCATCGCGCGAAATCTGCGCGAGATGGCGCGCCTGCCCGTTCCCATTGTGGTGACCATCACCGGAGAAGGCGGCTCGGGCGGCGCGCTGGCCATCGCCGTGGGCGATCACGTGAACATGCTCGAGAATTCCGTCTACTCCGTTATTTCTCCCGAGGGCTGCGCCTCGATTCTCTGGCGCGATGCGGCGAAAGCGGAAATCGCGGCCGAAGCGCTGAAGATTACCGCGCCCGACTTGAAGGAATTCGGCATCATCGACGAAATTGTTCCCGAGCCGGAAGGCGGCGCGCATCTCGATCACGTGGCCTCCGCCGCGCTCCTGGGCAGTGTTCTCGACGACTCCCTTCGCGATCTCTCGCGCCTTACGATCCCCGAACTCCTCGACCGCCGCTATGAGAAGTTTCGCCGCATGGGACAGTTTTTCGAGGCCGCTCGAATCTGATTCGCCGGCACGTGTCCACCCTTTTCGCGCCTCCCCTTGAGCATTGCTGGATTCGCACCACGTTGCAGCATCGTTATTGTTGCGCCGTGCCCTGTCGTCATAGTCTTGGGAGACGGAGACAGGCCTCTCATGTCAAAGCAAACGGGACCGCCAGTGTCGGAGACATCTGCGTCAACGGGGACCACGCAGGTTTTTCGCCCCTACGAGCGGCTGATCGAAATTAAGGTACTGGGGAAAGCGTTCCAGGTCCCTGAAAAAAATACGATTCTTCGCTGCTTTCAGTACATCAGCCCGGAAACGATCCCGTACGGCCGTTTCTGCTGGAACCAGGACTGCCAATATTGCCGCGTCGTCGGAAAACTCACCGATGAAGACCGCCCGCATGAACTCCTGAGTTGCAAGTTCCTGGTGAGCGCTGGTATGGAAATTTCCGAGATCAGCCCCGAACTGAAATATTGCCTCCAAAGCAAGCTCGGCAAGTAAGTTCCGGATTTTTTCGTCTAGCAATATTAATTCCCCTAAGCCAGGTTCCGGCGCTGAAAGCGCCGGAGCAAATTAGCCCAGGGCAACGCCCTGGGTTTGGAGATCAAACAATTGTCGTGCGCCCTGAATGGGCGCAGGGAACCCCTCCGCCCCTTCAGGGCGAACGATCTCGCGTGTGCCCTGTTCCCCCGGGGCGTTGCCCCGGGCTAGTATCCCGCGCGCCATTGGCGCGCCGAGATGGCTGGGGTTTCAAACAGAGAAGAGCAATTCCCCAAAGAATAAGGTGCGGCAACACATCAATCGGAAAATGGATTCGGCACCACATGCGGTTGGAAGTCGTGCTCAAAGGCGGGACGATTCTTCATCCGCAACTTTTCCCCCGCGCCTGTGTTCGTGTTGGTGAAGTCGTTGTTCGGGCTTGCTCAACGCTGCCTCCTGAATCCACCCCTGGACCATCAGGCTGTGGTGCTGAGCATCGAAGGGCGCGCCGTCCCCGATTACGGCGCGCCCTTAAACTTTTTGGTGGCGCCGGCATCTTGCCGGCGATTTTTCGCTCTCGAGTATGAAATCCGGAGCCGGCGAGACGCCGGCGCTACTAAAACCATCCTCTCTCCGCGCGAAAACGTTTCAGGAAGCTCAAGTCTCGACCGTTGCATGATTCCCATAACTCTCCACCCGCTATTTGCTGTAGGATGTTGATCGTATATGGGGACATCTCCAAATTACCTTCCTTGCGACGGCTGCGGTCTCCCGGCGTCGCCGCAGCACATTGCGGAACGGGTGAGGCGCCTCGAACTCTCCACTCGGTTTCGGCCGGTGCACCTGGGAGTGCTGTTCG
>JBGQJJ010000097.1:0-8081 GCA_041498955.1 Terriglobia bacterium | reverse complement strand
TGGGCGAAGCCAATCCTGATGGCCGTGTTGAAAGCTTTTGGAAGAAGGTAGTGAAATGTTTTACGGCAGCGGCTGAATGACTGTATTCACGAGATTTGGATCATCGAACGTGGTCTGGTCGCCGGCCTTCGCGCCCGCAATCGGGAGAAGACGCGCGCTGAGCGGCTTCGATAATTTCACGGAAAGAGTGGCCACGTCGCCGATGATGCGTTCCAGTTGCTGCGTGGTGACATCTCCGGGCAGTGGAATCGTGTCGAGCCCGGTGCCGCAGACAGCGGAATAGGCGAGGAGTTGGTCCATCGTTAGCGCGCCTTCGCCCCAGAGTTGCGCGAGGCGCGTGTCTTCCAAGACAGGCATCATCACGCCGGAATAGCCTACTTTTGTCACGGAAATATCGCGCAACGCCGAGGTAATTGTGGCCACTGCGGTGAGCGTTCCGCTCGTGCCGAATCTGCCGCCCGTAAATCCAGCCACCGCCGATCCAATCGAAGCATATTTCATCGGCGCGGGAGAAAGATCGAGCCCCATGTACGCCCAACCTGTTTCCTGATCGATCTTGCTGGCAACGTCCTCCACGGCTCGCGCGTGCCTGCCCAATTCGGATATCAGTGTCTGGCGCGTTACTTCTGTGTCGCGCTTCACAGCCATCACTGCGGCAACTACGTTCGCGGATTCGAGAGCGATCGCAAATTGATGTCCCAGGCCCTGATGATAGGAAGCGGGATAAAACGGCGTGTAGGCCTGCACATTGGCAATTGCCGCAAAACGAAAATTCCCGAGGCCCTTGTCGCCGTGATCCTCGAGATATTTCATGATCTCCGCCGCCGCGTGAATAGCCTTCGAGTGGACTCCGTCGCTTCCAGCCACGACCACGCTGCCGTACACGTTGCTCGTCAGTCCCAGAATCTCTTCGAGAAGCTCTGCTTGCACGGGATCGTCCTTTTCGTCCATCAAAGCGGGCCCAATGCTGATCGAGACGCTCTCTTGTTTGGCGAGGGCATCGAGATCGTGAAAAAGCGCCAGTGCCGCCTGTTTCGACATGCCCTGCGTGTATTCCGGAAACGGCTGCGTCGTGATGCGAATGGTTTGCACTTCATAGCCGGCCAGTCCGTAGCGGGCCTTGGCGTTGCGCAACATCTTCAAGGTATCCGCAATCTGCTGCTTGTATTGCCCCGGGTCCAGGCGAATGAACGCGGTGATGGTGCGGATTTTTGGCTTTTCTTGCGCCGATGTGGGCGCGACAACCGCCGCCAACAAGAATGCCGCCAGAAAAATGGCGTGCGCGAGGAACGGAAGGACGTGCGCGGAGCTGCCGCTGTTGCGAAACATCAGGTCCTCCTCAAAAGTAAGCGGGAATGCCCGTGATGCGCTCGCCGATGACCAGGCGATGGATATCATGAGTGCCCTCGTACGTGTAGACTGATTCGAGATTGTTCATGTGGCGCATGATGCAGTAATCGTCGACGATGCCGTTGGCCCCCAGAATGTCGCGCGCCTTGCGAGCGGTTTCCATGGCCATCCACACGTTGTTCATCTTCAGCATGGAGATGTGCGTGGGGTCCACGCGGTTCTGGTCCTTCCGCCTGCCCACATGCAGTGCAAGGAGCTGCGCTTTTGAAATTTCCGTGATCATGAACACAAGCTTGTCCTGCACGAGCTGGTGCGAGGCGATGGGCTTATTCTGAAATTGTTTGCGCGTTTTCGCGTATTGCAACGCCGTGTCATAGCAGGCCATCGCCGCGCCGATCGCTCCCCAGCCGATCCCGTAGCGCGCTTGCGTCAGGCAACTGAGCGGGCCTTTCAAGCCCGCCACGCCAGGCAGCACATTCACCGCGGGAATCTCGCAATCGTTCATCGCCAGGCCCGAAGTCACCGAAGCGCGCAGCGAGAGTTTCCCGTGTACATCCCAGGCTTTGAAACCTTTCGTGCCCTTTTCCACGAGGAATCCGCGAATCTTGTCGTCCTCGCATTTCGCCCAGATCAGCGCGACATCGGCAATCGATCCGTTGGTGATCCACATTTTTTCGCCGTTCAGAATGTAGCGATCGCCGCTCTTCACGGCGCGCGTCAGCATGCCGCCGGGGTTCGATCCGAATTGCGGCTCGGTGAGGCCGAAGCACCCCACCGCTTTTCCGCTCTGCATGCGCGGCAGCCACTTCTCTTTCTGTTCCGGCGAGCCGTACGAGTGGATGGGATACATCACCAGGGCGCTCTGCACGGAAACGAAGCTGCGCAGGCCGGAGTCGCCGCGTTCGAGTTCCTGTGTCACCAGCCCATAGGCGACGTTGGACATTCCCGCGCAACCGTACCCTTCCAGGCTCGCGCCAAAAAATCCCAGCTCCCCCAGTTTCGGCACCAGATCCATCGGGAAAGTCGCTTCGCGATTGTGTTTTTCGATGATCGGGATGACGTGCTCGTCGACAAACTGCCGCGCCGTCTTCCGCGCCAGCAACTCTTCGTCATTGAGCAGGGAATCAAAGTCGAGAAAATCCACGCCGGGAAACGCGGGCATCAAGTTCTCCTAGTGGCATGCGACGCGAAAGAAAAAGCCGGCGGGGCAAGTCAGGTTCGGAATGGATCGGCCGGGCCCGTCGCGCGATTCATTCTAGCGCGCCCGGTTTGGCCCCAGCAAGCAGCCGCAGGCGGATTTGACGAAGAGCATGGAATCCTTTACGATGGCGATTACTCTGCTGCATAGATTTCCCAAGGTTTGCCTCTAATTTTGCCGATTCCAAACACTCTGGTTCTGCGTCCGCGCAATCAAAGCCAAGGTTATGGTTATCTTTCCGTTGGATTGTGGAAAGAAGTGAAAGCGGCGTTGGAAGGGATGTACGGCAAGAATCCTGGAGGTATTTGGAGAGATAAGGGATACCCAGGATGAAAATCCTTTACATTTCCAAGGGACGGAAGGCTGATTATCAATGTGACATGCTATTTCATGGCCTCCGCTCTTTGATTGGGCCGGATGTCGTGGATGTCAACCGGATTTGGTTTATGTATGCGAACTCCTTTGGTCCCGGAAAGCACGATCTTTCTGAATGTTACGGACGAGGGTTCACGCTCTACGGCCTGCTTCCGGAGGACAGCAAGGTAGACCGCACGGATATTCGCAGCAAGATCAAGAATCGTTACTTTGACCTTGTTATCTATGGCTCCGTGTATCGCGATCGATCACTTCTAAACAAAGTCCGTTCGATTTATCCTCCGTCCAAGATTATTTTCATTGACGGCGAAGATGGCCCAGCAACGGCCTCCGTACTGGGACAGGGAATCTATTTCAAGCGTGAACTGGTTGACGCGGACGCCCTTCCCATTCAGTTTGCCATTCCCAAACAGAAGATACTTCCGGAAATCCCGCTGAAGACGCGTCAGATGTCCCCACATGTCCCGTGGGAGCTTCCCTCTGGCCCTCGCTACGAAAAGGAAGCCGATTACTATCGGGACTATGGCCAAAGCTACTTTGCCAGGACCAGGAAGAAGGCTGGTTGGGATTGTTTGCGCCATTATGAAATCATGGCGGCAGGAGCCTTGCCCTACTTTGAGCGTTTGGAGGAATGCCCTCCTCGAACGATGGAACTTCTTCCCAAGAACGAACTGCTCCTTGCCCGGCAGATGCATGATAGTTGGCCTGCTCAAGAATCGAGGTGGCCAGAGCTCATGTCCCGCGTAAGGAAAGTGCTTCGAGAAAAACTGACAACGGAAGCGATGGCAAAGCACCTGCTCGAAAGGATCGCCTTGTGAATATCAAGAATGCGCTGGCCACGGAAGGATGGATGAAAACCGCCGAGTTGGAATGGCTGGCTGAGAAGGCTTCCAAGCTTCGAACCATTGTGGAAGTTGGCTCGTGGATGGGCCGCTCCACCACGGCAATGGCCGACAATATGGAAGGTTCCGGTGTGATTCTAGCGGTGGACACTTGGCGAGGAAGTGAGGAACATGAGTCTATTCTGGCGGATAAGCCAATCGACTATGTATATCGTATATTTTGCAAAAATCTAAAGACGCATATTGAGAGCGGAAGAGTGTGTCCGGTGCATCTGCCGTCCATTGAAGCTGCGCGCGTGTTCCAGGCCATCGCGTACCCCGGCTTTGACATGGTGTTTATCGACGCCGCTCACGACTACGAAAATGTGAAAGCGGATATTCAAGCGTGGAAGCCGCTCGTAAAGCCCGGCGGCTTGCTCTGCGGCCATGATTGGGGGCACCCTCCCATCGTCCAGGCAGTGCGCGAACTCCTGGGCAGTCCAAAGACGTCGTCCACCATATGGTATGCACGGATGGGGGGATAACGTGAAATTCCCTCTTCCACAAAGTACAGGCGAGCCTGTTTGGATTTATCACAAGTCAAGCTATTCAGGAGTTCCCACTGTAATGTTTTGGCGTCCAAAGGGAAATTCCGTTGTTTCAGTCGCCAATATTTGCAAAAAGCGAACACATCCGGTGTTAGGCTTGCGTGAAACTTGCTCGGATGCTATAAAATCACTCCTTTATTCAGACAGGAATTGTCTGCAGGGGCGGGTGTGCACCTCAGGAGTTCCGGAGATGAAAATTGGCGGGCATTGTCGGGTGCCTTAGCATAATCAGTGGAAATCCTTAACCAACTCGGCGAGCTATTTCTGGCGGCTGTCCCCACGGTCATTATCGTTTTTCTTTTCTATTTATTCATGCGCTGGAGTTTTTTCAAGCCCATGGAGCGCGTGCTCTCCGAGCGCCACAAGCGAGCCGAAGGCGCCCGCAGCGAGGCGGAAGCCGCCCGCGTGGCGGCGCACGAAAAGCAGCGCATCTATAACGAAACAGTGAAGAAAGCCCGCGCCGAAGTTTTTGCCGAACAGGAATCTCTACGCCGGCGTACCCTGGACGAACGCCAGGCTAGGATCACCGCCGCGCGAGCCACCGCTCAGACCGCCCTCCAGGAAGCCAAGAAAGGCATTGCGGCCGATGTAAAGGCGGCGCGAGTCGAGCTGGAGCAATCCAGCGGCGCTCTGGCGAATGATATTGCCGAAGCCATCCTCGCGGGCCTCCCTTCCGGACCGCCCAGTTCCCAGGGCAGGGGGGCGCGATGAAATCCTTCCGCCGCTTCCTGGTATCCGCTTCGGGTGCTCTCCTGATTTTCTTTTTCCTGGCGCTTCCCGTGCTTGCTGCGGAGGGCGCCGAGCCCGATCCTGCCGATTCGACCGCGGGCTTGATCTTTCGCTGGCTCAATTTCCTCATCGTATTTGGCGGCATCGCCTACCTGATCGCAAAGCACGGGGGCGCGTTCTTTCGTGGCAACGCGAAGGAAATCGCGGCGAGCATCGTGGAAGCCACGGCCGCCAAAGCGGACGCCGATCGCGAATTGCGCGAGGTCGAAACTAAGATTGCCCGGCTCGATCACGATGTGGCGGAAATGCGCGAGGAGGCCCGGCGGAATTGGGCCGCGGAATCCGAACGGCTGTATGCTTCTGGCCAAGCCGAGATCGAGAAGATCGCCCATGCTGCCCGTGAGGAACTGGCCGCGTCGGAGCGCGCCGCGCAGCAGCAGGTGCGCGAGATCGCGGCGTCCATGGCGGTGGAGCGCGCGGCGGCCCTGGTGAGTTCCATGATGAACGCGCAGATTCGCGCGAGAATGTTCCAATCATTTCTTAGCGAACTTGGAAGGGGCGCAAAGTGAAGGCGCTGGCGGAGCGGTACGCGGGCGCGCTGGTCGATGTCGCGCTCGAGAACAAGCAGGCCGATCTGGTCAAGCAGGAGCTCGCGGATTTCGCGGCGCTCATTCGCAAGTCGCCGGAGTTGAATGCGTTTCTCTCGAATCCATCGATCGCGCGGGCGGCCAAGCATTCCGCGATCGAAGCGATCGTTGCGCGCATGGGCGCGAGCCGCACCTTGCGCAATTATCTGTTTGTGATTGTCGATCAGCGGCGCGCCGGGATGCTGGTGGAAATCGAGCAAGCGTTCAGCAGGCTGCTGGACGCGCGCCAGGGAATCACGCAAGCCACCGTGACTTCGGCCGCGGATTTGACCAAAAAAGAGCGCGAAGAACTGGGCGCGGCCCTGGGGAAACTGACCGGTGGAAAAGTGCAGGCGCAATTCACGACGGATGCGGCCCTGATCGGCGGCGCCGTGGTGCGAATCGGTTCGACGATCTATGATGGTTCGGTACGCACCCAATTGCAACGCATGCGTACGCGGATGATTTCGGAATAGGAGTGGGGATGGCTTCGATCAAAGCGGATGAAATCACAAAGATTCTGAAGGCGCAGATCGCCAACTACGAGCAGGCGGTAGCCGTCGAGGAAGTCGGCACGGTCATCTCCGTGGGCGACGGCATTGCGCGCGTGTACGGCCTGGAAAAAGCCATGTCCGGCGAGATGCTGGCGTTCCCGCACGATGTGTTCGGTATCGCGCTAAACCTGGAAGAAGACCAGGTTGGCGCCGTGCTCCTGGGCGAATACACGCTGGTGCAGGAAGGCGACACGGTCAAGCGCACGGGCACGATCATGTCCGCGCCGGTGGGCGAGGCGATGGTGGGCCGCGTGGTCAATCCGCTCGGAGTCCCGCTCGACGGCAAGGGCCCCATTTCCACAAATCAGCGCATTCCGATCGAGCGCATCGCGCCCGGCGTCGTGGACCGGCAACCGGTGCGCGAGCCGCTGCAAACCGGCATCAAGGCCATCGACTCGATGATCCCGATCGGCCGCGGGCAGCGCGAGCTGATCATCGGTGACCGCCAGACCGGCAAGACCGCCATCATTCTGGACACGATCCTGAACCAGAAGGGCGGCGACGTGATCTGTATCTACTGCGCGATCGGGCAAAAGCGATCGACCATCGCGCAGATGATAAAAGTCCTCACGGACGCGGGCGCGATGGACTACACGATCGTCGTCGCGGCGTCGGCCACCGAGCCGGCAACCTTGCAATACATTGCCCCATACGCGGCCTGCGCCATGGGCGAGTTTTTCCGCGACTCCAAGCGGCACGCCGTCTGCTTCTACGACGATCTTTCCAAGCACGCCCAGGCTTACCGCGAAATTTCCCTGCTGTTGCGGCGTCCTCCCGGGCGCGAAGCGTTTCCGGGCGACGTGTTCTACCTCCACTCGCGCTTGCTGGAACGCGCGGCGAAGCTGAACGACAAGCTGGGCGCGGGTTCCCTGACGGCGCTGCCCGTCATCGAAACGCAGGCCGGCGACGTCTCGGCGTACATTCCGACCAACGTGATTTCGATTACCGACGGCCAGATCTATCTTGAAGCGGATTTGTTCAACAGCGGCATCCGCCCCGCGATCAACGTGGGCCTTTCGGTGAGCCGCGTCGGCGGCAACGCGCAGATCAAGGCCGTGCGGCAAGTGGCCGGCTCGTTGCGGTTGGACCTGGCGCAATACCGCGAACTTGCCGCGTTCGCGCAATTCGGTTCCGATCAGCTCGACAAGGCGACGCAGGCGCAGCTCGCACGCGGCCAGCGGCTTACCGAAATTCTGAAACAAGGGCAATTTTCGCCTCTCGCGGTGGAAGAGCAGGTGCTCGTTATTTTCGCGGGAACCAGCGGCCTGGTCGACGATGTCGCCGTCGCCGATATTCAGCGCTTCGAAAAAGGTCTGATCGAATTCGTACGGACTCGTTTCAGCTCGCTGCTCGTGCAGATCGTCCAGAAAAAACAGATTACCGACGAGGCTCGCCCGGAACTCAAGCGCGCGATCGGGGAATACAAGGAGCAATTTCAGGCCAGCGTGGCGGCGGTCCGCGCTTAGTCCGGTAACGGGACCCATTCGATGCCCACACTTCTCGATTTCCGGCGGCGGATTCGCTCGGTAAAGAACACGCAGCAGATTACCCGCGCGATGAAATTTATCGCCGCGGCCCGGCTGCGGCGGGCGCAAGAGACGGCCGTATCGCTCCGGCCGTACGCGTCGGGAATTCGCGAAATCCTGCGCTCGGCGATGTCGCGCATCGAGAATCCCGAACAATTTCCGCTCCTGACGCAGCGTCCCGAAGAGCGCGTGCTCGTGCTGGTCACTTCCGGCGAGCGCGGCTTGTGCGGCGCGTTCAACGCCAATGTGTTGCGGCGCGCGTTCGATTTCCTGCGCGAGAAGAACGGCAAATCC